>NZ_CEXQWX010000031.1:0-46007 GCF_982718395.1 Carboxylicivirga sp. | reverse complement strand
AACGCTTTATTCAAATTTGCCCTGTACACACTACCATTTAAATTAAAGTGTTCAGACCTGTTAGTTGCGGAATAATTTATTTCCGGTGAATACAAACTTTGTACTTTAATTTCCTTTAACTGGCCATAGCCATTATAAAAATTCAGTAACAGACCAATCACTATCGGCCATTTGGCTAAAACTTTCCCCATGCTCATTTGCCATTATTATCACAGATCATGCAATGTGTATATGCTGGTTAGCAATCAACTGTGAATTACATTTATTTCAGTGGTCTAAAATCAACATCACGACAGCAACTTGAAAAGAATTGTGAGAAACGGTATCATGTTAATGAGAAACAACCAGGAATTAACCAAGGAGACTCAGATACCTGATTTCAAACTACATTTAATTTTGAACCACAAATGGCACAGATAGACACAAATTATTTTTCAATGGAATATGCATTCAAAAAACCACTCCTATTCTAAGTAATAAGAAATTCATTAATGATTAACTGTAATCAATTAGTGGAAAAAACGTCACATTGACAAAAGTATCGGATATTAAGATATTTGCATCTTATTATATCACTAACATTAATAATATGAATCATGAATACACTTGCAAATAAACTCTGCTTAGTAACGATTTTTACAGCATTTTGCCTTGTAACTATCAATGCTCAAACAAATTGGAATGTGACCGTTAGCAATTTTTCATTTAGCCCGGCAGACCTTACAATAGATCAGGGAGATATTATTACATGGAATAATACTCTTGGAACACATAATGTTAATGGCACAACTGCAACATTTCCGAATAACCCAACTTCGTTTGGTAATGCTGTACAAGCTGCACCATGGGAGTATAGTTTTACTTTTGATATCGCCGGAGAGTACCGTTTTCAATGTAATCCACATTCTGCAAGTATGCAAGGTACGATTACAGTAAATGCTGCCACTTCTATTGTTAGCAGCGAAGAAAATGATAATATAAAAATATATCCATCGCCTTTTGAGGAATATGTATTTATTGAATTACCCGATACCAAGACCAAATCCTACGAGCAGATTCAGCTTTTTAACATGACCGGGCAAATGGTATATTCAAAGCAGATAACAAGTGATGATAAGTTTCAATTAGACTTGGGACATTTAGAACCTTCCATTTATTTCTACAGACTACAAGATTCAAATGGTTCCTTTGATACTGGTAAGATTATAAAAAAATGATAATTCGGTTTGACGTTAAATTCTGAGTTAGCTGAAATGGCATGATAGCAATTTTTAAATATGGTTAATTCAGTGGTGCTTTTTCAATGTATTCTCTCGGGCTCACTCCCGTTTTCTTTTTAAACACCTTACTGAAGTTCTGTGGTTGTTCAAAACCTAAGTCGTAAGCAATCTCACTTATAGATTGCCCTGAATTTAATAAAAGGTCTTTTGCCTTTTCAATCAGGTGGTAATGGATATGCTCGATGGCACTTTTACCTGTTTCCTGTTTTAGCAAATCGCCTAAGTAATTTGGTGAAAGGTTCAGTTTTTCAGCACAATACTTTACCGATGGAAGCCCATTGAGCTTTACTTGTTCTGAATCGAAATAATCAGAGATGAGTTTTTCAAACTGAGATACAATTCCTTTGTTGTGTTGACTGCGAGTGATAAATTGTCTGCCATAAAAGCGTTTACAGTAATTCAGTAATACTTCAATGTTTGATATAATCAAATCGTGACTGTGATTGTCGAGGTTGGCACTAAACTCCTCCTGAATGGTTTGAACAACTGTATATAAAGTATTCTTTTCCTTGTCTGATAAATGCAAAGCCTCATTCATATCGTAAGAGAAAAAGCTATAGCTCTTAATCTTATCATTTAGGAAACTGGAACGGATTAAATCGTGATGAAAGTACAAGCCCCAACCTTCAGCTGAGCCTGACTCTTCAATGCCGGAAGAAAAAGTAAGTTGTTCTGGTGACATACATAAAAGTGCAGCTTCGTTAAAGTCAATGTCTTTTCGACCGTATTTTACTTCACCTTGATTTAATTTTTTCAGCATAATGCAATAAAAGCCCAGGACAACTCTGGTAGTCTCGTTGCTTATTTGAAATTTAACTTTCGAAAAATTAATGAGCGAAATTAATGGATGCACTGGTTTTTTATAACCAAATATCTCGTGCAACTTACTTATTGAGTTTATTTTAATTACTTCTTTCATATATGCACTGTAAGCTTAGTAAAGTTAGGAATATTACCAGAAATCATCGGATAAATTATTATCAATTAATCCGATGATTTTTGTGGTTTTATCTATTACAATAAGCCCATTTGCGCAGCAATCATTTCCTTAAATTGCACATCGTCCATTTGACTGCGGGCAATAAGCAATTGAGCAGCATCGGCACCAACAGGGTATCTTAGCTGGCTGGTATTATCAGTGGCTGCTTCAAAGGTTTTATCAGCTACTTCTTGTGGATCTTGTCCTGCCTGAATCATAACTTCTGCCGCTTTTAGAAAAGCATCCAGCTTTGGTTTATATTCATTATCCTCTTCAATAGCCACCCAATCCATTGAGCGATTGGCAAAATCGGTATTGAATGCACCTGGCTCAATTAGTTTCAGATGTATACCAAATGGATTCAGCTCGTATTGAAGTGATTCTGTTAATCCTTCGACAGCAAACTTGGTTGCATGATACATGGATGTGTATGGGAAAGTCACCCTTCCGCCAATAGATGAATAGTTGATAATGATACCGTTTTTGTTGTTACGAAAATGTGGTAATACGGCCTTTGTAACATTAATCAATCCAAAATAATTAACCTCCATTTGCCTTCTGAATTGTTCTTCTTTCGCATCTTCCATAGGACCAAAAATTCCATATCCGGCATTGTTTATTAACACATCAATCTTACCAAAACGTTCCAAACCTTCTGTTACAGCTTTTGTAATAGACTCGTTATCAGTTACATCAAGTTGATTGACCAATACATTGTTTAATTGAATCAATTCTGTTTCCTTTTCGGGGCTTCGCATTGTTGCAATGACGTTCCACCCCTCTTGTTGAAACTTTTTTGCGGTTAGTTTTCCAAAACCTGTGCTTGCGCCTGTTATTAATACTGTTTTCTTCATATCATCAAATTTTACTTCATATACTTATCAAACCATTCTATCATCATTTCAGGATTTTCGCCAAAGTAGTTATAGCCCACAAAACGTTTTGTAGTTCCTTCAATCCAGAATAGTTTTTTATCATTACCCGGGATTAAATCATAAGTTGTTTGAACATCATCAGGAATTGTCCATACATCGTCTTTCACTTGAATAATAAAGGTTGGAACTTTTACATTCATGGCATAATTGTGAGGGGACATATCGCTGCTCTTAAATCCACCCAATTTGATTTGTTCTTCATCCAAAACATCTAAATAGTCTCCTAAGCCCATGTTCTTTAATGTTATCTGCGACATTATATGCATGGATGCAGGCTGTGGGCAAACAAATGCTTTCACATCTTCAAAATATTCAGGATGTTTTGTCATAGCAACCATGGCAGCATCACCTCCGGCACATGGATTAAATAAACCAACTTTCATCTTTTTTAGCTCATCATGGTTTTGCACATATTGCATTGCTCCAACAACATCCTGGTACTCTAATAAACCAACGCCACAAACATTATTGTCAGCTGATGCACTTTCTCCATGATTTCGCAAATCATAGGTTAACACGTTATAGCCAGCATCATGCAGTGCTTTATAAAGAGGTAGAAAGTTAACCCTAACATCACTAAACTGATTCCACGGCTCTAAATGTCCAGGAAACCCAGAACGATTAAACGTCATTGGATGGTTACAAATGATAAGCTTATCTGAGTTTTCAGAAGGAATATACCATGCTGCTAAAGTAGTACCATCCATTGAGGAAAAGGAAACATCTGAGAATTCCATATTATAATCAGATGGTTTTTCTAAAATTGGAGTAGGGTGGTCAACCTTTGTTAGGCCTTTGGCTAATCCCGCTATATTAGCCCTAATCTCTTGTTGTTCCTTTGTGCTTAAATTTTCCATTGTGATAGCTTTAATTTGTTTATCACAAAGGTATAAGGTGCAATATCCGCAAAACGTAGCCATTTTACGGTAAGGGATAGCCATTTTACAGGTAGGTACAAAAAAATCGGCGGAGTGCCGACATTAAACTAATTCAAGGTTGAACTTTCAATATACTCCTTTGGACTCATACCCACTTTCTTCTTAAACAGGCGCGAGAAATATTGAGGATATTCAAAGCCAAGATCGAAAGCAACCTCTGACACTCTACTATTAGAGTTGAGAAGCTTATTTTTTGCCAGCTCTATTATATGATAATGTATATGTTCCAATATGCTTTTATCCGTTCCTTTTCTAACTAAATCACTTAGGTAGTTTGGTGAAAAACTAAGTTTATCTGCAAAATACTGAACAGTGGGGATTCCTGATTTCTCTTGTAACCCTTTTTCAAAATATTCCTCCAATAAATCAGTAAACTGAGTAATGGTATTTCTACTAAACCGCTTACGGGTAATAAACTGTCGGTTGTAGAAACGCTTGGAATAATTCAATAACAATTCAATATTGCTTACTATTAGTTCTTCACTAAAGTCATCAAGGTTTGAATCCAACTCTATTTCAATTTTATAAATAATGGATTCAACCACCACTTTCTCTTTCTCAGAAATATGTAAGGCTTCGCACGATTGGTAGTTAAAAAAGCCATACTCTTTCATTTTTTTTTGAAGAGAAAAGGTGCGGATTAAATCTGCATGGAAGAAGAGCGACCATCCGGATGTAACTCCTTCGCTTTCCTCGAAACTGTAATCAACAATCTGTTCTGGTCCTATATAAATCAGAGAACCTTCTTGATAATCGTAGGTTTCACGCCCATATTTTATAAAGCCATTTTTATCGCCTTTCATTGAGATTTGATAAAAGTCACAAACAACCTTAAACAGTGGTATAGCTGTATTGAATGGAGTTTTAGAATAATCAATAATTGCAATTAAAGGATGTTTTGGAGGGGGCATCTCCAAAATCCGAAACATTTCAGTTAAAGTATTTATTTTTAGAAATTCTGTCATTGTTTGCAAATTACAAAGATTCAGTTAATTGATATATTTATCGTAATACTCAGCAAAAGAATCGAAAAGAAATTTGCTGTCTTCGCAACCTATTTATATTATACCTACATGTTGTTTTGATATTTCCCATACTTTATCAACCAGTAACTCTTTAAGTGCTTCAGAATTAGGATCTCTTTCTGCATCCTCAAATATGAATTTACCGGTAACGCCTTCAAATTCTTTTGATAGGGCTAATCGTAAAATTCTATCGCCACCTACTTCCGGTTTTGATGCAAAAAAGAACATGTAAGGAACTCCAATCAGGGCTGTCCAGCCACTATGATCGCGTAGCAGATTTGTTTTTATAAATCCAGGATTAAGCGCATTTACAGTAACTCCCGAACCCTTTAGTTCTTTTGCCATTTTTCGGGTACACATATTCATAGCCAGCTTTGCCTGTGAATAGGTCTTCAATAAACTCCATTTATGGACTGTCTGCAGATCATCGAAACGAATATGTCCATATTTTTCCATAGCCGAAGACAGGTTGATAATCCGTGCCGGTGCCGATTCTTTTACTCTTTCCAATAATAAGTTAGTCAGCAAAAAGGCCCCTAGGTGGTTAATAGCCCAATTCTTTTCATATCCTTCCTTCGTTACTTGCCTGGTGGCTACATTTATTCCGGCACAATTGATCAGGTAATTAATTTTAGAACATGTATCAAGAATGGTGTTGGCAGCTTTTCTAATACTTTCCTGCGAAGCCAAATCGCAATGTATATAGTGAGTATTTTCTTTTTTTGAAATAGCATTGAGTTCAGAAACAATTGCCTTTGTTTTTGCTTCGTTTCTTCCAAGTAACATAATGGTAGCACCCATTTTAGCCAATTTTGTAACAGCAACTTTGCCCATACCATCAGTACCACCAGTAAAAACTATTGTTTTTCCATTTAAATCTATACCCATAAAGGATTTTTGTCTGTCTGCCAGTTTCATTTTCGTATCATTTAAAATTGTAATACAAAGTTATGATGCAACAAGTCGGTGTGCTGTATACAAATTATCTGGAATTGTATAGATTTCTACGATGAAGCTTCTTTGAAAAAGTAAGGGACAAAAAGAGACTGTCTTCTAGGTTGAAAGTCAACCTCATTAATTCAGTGGTGCGTTTTCAATGTATTCTCTCGGGCTCACTCCCGTTTTCTTTTTAAACAGGCGCGAGAAGTATTGGGGATATTCAAAGCCCAACTTATATGCAGTTCCGGAGATGGAAGCATTGGGAGCTAGTAATAAGTTCTTAGCTTCTTCAATCAGGTAGAGGTTAATTTGATCAACTGCTGTTTTTCCTGTTTCAGCCTTTATGGTATCATTCATGTACTTGTAACTCACGCATAATTCCTTAGCCAACCAATCAACTGTAGGAATCCCTTTTTCTTCAAATTGATTGGAATCAAAATAAGCATCTAAAACATTCTTAAGCCTGGTTAATAAAGCTTTATTAATTTCTTGACGATTTAGAAACTGACGTTTGTAAAAACGATTGGCATACTTTAACAAGGCCTCTAAATGAGTTAAGATAATTTCTTTGCTAAACTCATCCTGATTATTGTGGTATTCTGTTTCAATATTTTTGAAAATTGATTTTATGGTTTGCTCCTCTTTCGGAGACAGATGTAAAGCTTCGTTAACGTTATAATTGAAGAAACTATAGTTCTTAATCTGCTTCCGAATTTCTAATCCACGAATAAAATCTTCATGAAAAGCAATAAACCAGGATTCCGAACTCACTACAATTTCTTTGGCTATAATGGTCTGATTAGGAGCGGTAAAAAGTAAGGTACCGATACTGCAATCGTACTTTGTTCGACCATAAATTAGCTCACCCGAAATGATATTCTTTAAACTGATGAAATAAAATTGGTTCGTATAGCTAACTTCTTCATTGGATGTAACACAATCCTCTATTTCATTAGCCTTTAACTCTTTATGTCCCACATAAAAAAGCGGATTCTCTGGTTCTGGTAAATTCTGAGACTGTGTAAATTCCGTAATATTTTTAAAGTTTAAATGAATCATCGATACAAAGCTTGAGTAAAACTACAAAAACATCCTTGGTTACTATTGCTATCTTTAGATAACAGCAACAAACCAAAGATGTTATCTTATACATATATATTAGATCACTACTCGTTTTTGAAGCGGCTAAACAAGCTCTCTCCACGTTGCATTGGAGGCATCAATTGAGGATACTCTGGTTTCAAAGCGCTGACTTCATCCAGTTGTTTTATCTCTTCATCACTTAATGCTATATCGGCAGCGGCCAGGTTGTCAATTAGTTGTTCTTCCTTTCGTGCTCCAATTATTATACTTGTAACACCTTGTTTGTGAAGCAACCATGCCAATGAAATTTGTGCCACGGAAGCATTTTTACTTTCTGCAATTTCTTTCAATTTATCCACAACATCAAAACCCTTCTCTTTATCAATTGGTGGAAAGTCAAAATTAGCTCGTCGCCCCGATGCTTCTCCCTGGCGAGTGTATTTCCCACTTAAAAATCCTCCGGCTAACGGACTCCATATCAATGTTCCCAATCCTAAATCCATAGAGGCAGGTATAATTTCTCTTTCCAATTCACGCCCTACCAGTGAATAATATGCCTGAACCGAGCAGAATTTTTCAGTGCCCAATAATTTCGCCAATCCGTCAGCTTTAGCTATCTGCCATGCACTGAAGTTGGAAAGTCCGATGTACCTCACCTTACCTTGACGAACCAGGTCATCCAATGCTTTTAATGTTTCTTCAAGTGGTGTTGTTGTATCAAAGCTATGAACCTGATATAGATCGATGTAATCGGTTCCTAAACGCTTCAAACTGGCTTCCACTTCTCGCATAATTGCCAGGCGACTTGTACCCAGATCATTTGGTCCGGTAGTTAAGGTACTATATACCTTGGTAGCAATCAATACATCTTTTCTTTTAGCACCTAACGCTTTGCCAAGCATAGTTTCCGATACGCCTGAACTATATACATTGGCTGTATCAAAAATGTTAATACCCGCATCCAATGCCAGGTTAACCATTTTAGTGGCCAGTTCCTGTCCCGTTGCTCCGATTAATCCTGCGTAAGCGCCACCTTCGTTATCAAAGGTCATGGTTCCAAGTGTCAACTCAGAAACATATAATCCTGTATTTCCTAAACTTTTGTACTTCATGACATTATTATTTATAGTTGAAATATTGCATCTGCTCCAAACTGTTCCTTAAGATCATCAATCGCTTTATTCGATTTTTCTTCACTTCTGTTAAGCATAACCACCTCTGCACCTTTGCTTAAAAGAATCTTAGTAGCTTCAAAGCCGGATCCTGCATTTGCTCTTGTTATCACGAAATTTTTATCACTTAAATTTCCTAATCTTTCGGGTGTCCACCCTTGTTTACCAAATTGATTATTATTCATTTAATTGTTCTTTTAGTTCATGTTTAATTACAATCCGGACCGTTAATTTCTCCCTTGTATTCTACTAATTGTTCTTTATAGGCTTCGTGTCGAGCGCTGGAATTGCTGTCTATCATTAGAATAATCGCCATCATGGCAATTGTTGTAATGCTGATTGCACGCCAAATTGGTTTGTCAATGAAAATGATTAACAACGCAAATACAGTAATAATCAGCGGTATAATTTTGAAAACGACGCCCTGGTATTCGTTCAAAGTTTTTTCGGCACGAACAATTTCTGATTCTACAAATGCTGAAGGATTACTATTGTATGTAGTTTCAAAGTCAGTAATTCTTGACTTATTGGTAAATAATAATCCAAGTCCTATAGTCAAAAGTAAGATGCCGGCCACTAAGGTCGGTAACGTAAATGCTTTAGCCACTTCAGTTTTTCCTAATTGCCAGAATCCTATGCTTGCCAAAACAAATAAGATTCCGAAAAGGATGAAAAATGTTGACGAGAAAACTTCGTCTTTTGCCCAATCGGTTGCCGTCTTTAAAATATCCATTGGCTATGTTTTTTAGAATTTGTAATTAATACCAGCAAGTTTCTCCGATAACTGCTATAACCTTCACACTTTGATGTTGACAAAATTATTAATACAAAGGTCGGTCAGTCAAGGTAGATATGACTTAAACTATTTTGTATTTGACGTATACAATTTTTCCAAGAGCAGTTTCTAGGCAGAAAAAGACTATAAACGGGTATAAAAAAACCGGCCTAAGCCGGTTTTAACTAATTTAATAAGCTGTTCTCAATATAAGACTTTGGGCTCATACCCACTTTCTTTTTAAACAAACGAGAAAAATACTGCGGATATTCAAAGCCCAATTTATAGGCTGTTTCTGAAATGCTTGCATTGGGATTCAGTAACAGATTTTTTGCTTCTTCAATCAAGTATAGATTAATTTGGTCAACAGCTGTTTTACCTGTTTCATTTTTAATGCTATCACTCATATAACGATGACTAACACCTAATTGACTGGCCAACCAATCCACTGTAGGGATACCTTCTTCTTCCAGTTTGTTTGAATCAAAGTAATTATTTAAAATTTCTTTGAAGCGTGTAAACATGGCCTTATTAATGATCTGACGGTTTATAAACTGACGCTTATAAAAACGGTCGGCGTATTTTAAAAGGGTTTCCAAATGAGAGATAATGATTTCCTTGCTGAACTCATCCTGGTTGTTGTGATACTCAGCATAAATATTCTCAAACACCGATTTCATCACCTTCTCTTCCCTGGGAGACAAATGCAAAGCTTCATTGACATTATAGTTGAAGTAGTTGTACTTTTTTATCCGGTCAAACAACTCGTGACCATTCAGATAATCTTTGTGGAAAGCAATGTGCCACGACTCTTTACTGATCACAATCCCTTTCATAATCATGGTTTGGTCAGGCGCCATAAATAACATCGACCCTTTATCGCAATCATATTGAGTGCGACCGTACAATATCTCACCCCGGATGATGTTCTTAAAACTTATGGAATAGAAATGGTTGTTTATTTTAACAGGCTCCGGGTCCTCTTCACAAGCGACACTATCAGCATCTGCAACTACTGTATGCAAAATACTAAACAAAGGATTCTCCGGTTCAGCCTCCTTAAAGTACTCATGCATTTGCCCAATTGTCTTAAAACTCAAATCCTTCATAACATTTTCATTTAATTGCTATAACCTACCAACTGGATAAGATACGCATTTCTGCTATCATCAAACAATAGTTTTTCGTCTACAAACTCTCTATTAAAACCACCAATCACCACTGCATTCATATTATTGCTGCAGGCATATAAATACACATTCTGTGTTGAATAAGCTGTTTGGTTGCCATAATAGAAATCCATTCCATGGGCTTCTTTCATGGCTTTTAACATGAAATCGGGAAACGAGTTATCGTCAATGGCATAAATAAACACTACAGGTGCTTGTTTTACCGTGTTTTGTTCTGATATCTGGTGACGAATATCTTGAGTGATAATTTGTTTTAAGGCATGCTCATCAGGCTGATAGTGGTAAACACCCGTTGACATGGCCACATAAATGCCGATATCGCCCAGCAAAGGAACCGTTCTGCCACCATTCTCCCGGTTGATCCCTCCTGCAGCCCATAACAAGTTACTCAGGTCTTGCTTTTTGATTTCTTGCTTAGCAAAACTGCGTGTTGACTTTCTGTTTTGTAATGCTTTCATCAATGTGACTTCACTGTTAAAATCCGGTGCATCCAGTTTAATTATGTCACCCACTTGAATAGAGGCTCCGCTTGTTGTATCAATTTCTCTGTGTTTACTTTGAGCATTCGTACATGCGTTAATTAGTCCCATTAATATAGCGATGGTTAATAATTGTTTCATTTCGATTCTTATAACTCCCATTTACAATTCGTTTTCTTTTCTGATAACTCCCACAGTTTTTGGGCCACACCTCTATCCAAAACATGCGGTGCCAGCTGACATTCATCAAACACTTTTTCACTCATAATTGTAATGCTTTAAGTTAGGTAGAGACCATTTTCTGATCTCTACCTTAATCAATTACTTATTGAAGAATTCCGCTACAGCATCTGTTGATACTTTTACAGCTTCCGGTTTGTAATAGAAATCAACATGGCTAAATTCACTCAAAGCAACAACCTCAGGGTTATTTGTAAGCTTCTCAATAAATCCAGTTGAACAAATAGCTGTAGAAGCAGTTGTTCCATAGATTACAATAGTAGGCTGTACAATCTTGTCGGCATAAGCTTCGCCTATAGAAAATAATGATTGCATTGCCTGGTCGCCAATGTGCATATTAGTGAAGTTCTTAACAGCTTTAGGTCCTCTAAAGCCATCTCTACCATAGTAATCATATGTTTCTCCGGCCATTGCCGGGTATGCTGCGGCTTCAACAAATTCTTCTCTTGATTGCTCATCGTTAAGGCCAAATGGAGCTACATAATCTGGCTCCCCAGTTTCATACTGCTTTTGCATGGAAGCATTTGCAGCAGCAATCTGTTGGTCTGTTATTTCTCTACCAAGCCACTGGAAATTATCTGCCGCCATCATGCCTGAAATAGTTGCAATTTTCTTAATTCTGTGGTCTGTAACTGCTGCTGAAGCAATAATTGAACCACCTTGACATACACCAAGGCCATAAATCTCTTCTACAAAAGGCAGTGTTCCTAAATAGGATACAGCATCCCATGTATTTTCAATAAGACGAAACATATACCTCGATTGTTTATGTTCTCCAGGAAGAGCTGGGGAATCTCCCATTCCTAAATAATCAAACCCTAAGAAAACGAATCCCCTATTAGCCATTTCTGGTCCGTAAGTTGCGGGAATTTGTTCCTTAACCTGTGGAAACGGACTCGCACTAACTATTGCTTTGTACTTTTTGTTTGGGTCAAAACCTTCAGGGAGGTATAAATTTCCAACTAATTCTACTCCAAATGATTTGAAAGTCACTTCGTTTGTTCCAGCTTTGAAATTTTCCATTGTATTACCTTTTAAGTGATTACTACTTTGAGCTGATAAATTTATCGAGGCTGCTATCAGCAACAGACCGAACATTGTTTTTACAGTTGTTTTCATTTCTATCAGTTGTTGAATTATTAACTGATACAAAGTTCGGTTATACGGGTTCTTATCACTTAAACATTTTGGTATACAGCTTATACATTTTTGCAACTAAGACAAAACAAACATCTCAATCAAAAACTGATGATGAACCTGATTCCAAAAATTAATACATTAAATATTCCTATAAGGTTCTAAACTGAACCTTACCAATAGCTTTGCTTACTATATATTCAGGATGAGATTAAACAAACTATCCTTTGAAAAAAAGGATTGAGTTTCCGTCCGAAAAATACTTAAGAATTGTCAAAGATATAGTAAACATTAAAAATCTGTATTATGACGAAATTAGCAAAAGATGTTGTAGCGGAGTTTATCCGATATACAAACGATCACAAGGATGTTGCAGGTGCCGTTAGCCTAATGGATGAGAACATCAAATTTATTGGACCGGCAATGCAATGTAACAATCGGGCAGAGTATGAGGAGCTCTTAAACAATTTCCTACACAGACATATTGGTTGGAAGCATCATCAGACCCTTGAACAAGGAAATGAAATTTGTTTGATTGAGGATATCTATCTCAAGGGGCCCAAAGGGGAAGAACTGACACTGGAACTGGCAGAATGGTTTAAAGTAGAAAATGGTAAAATTGTGTACCACAAAGTATTTTACGATCCTATCGAGTTTCTGAAAGTATTCAATACCCAATCTTAGAAACTGTTTAAATTTTGTTTTTGTGAAACATCGTTCAGCGGAGCTAATTATTTTGGAAGAATTAAGCTCTCAGACAAGGCAAAATAATGCGAATAGCATCGCTATTTAAAAAAATTTTGCAGTAGTATGAGGAATTAATTCACCAAAATAAACCGAAGGATAAAGCTTAAAACAGTTTCTTAATTAAAACAACAGATTCTTAATCCGACAGTGCACATCACTTAACTGTAAACACTGTCAATAAAGCAGAGGACGTTTGGCGTATTGCCGAACGTCCTTTCTTCTAATTTTTTTTATTAAAAGTCTATATTAGACTCAAGACCACTCACAGATTAACACTAATTATTTTTCTATCGAAATCCTCAATTTATAAAAATTTGAGTAATGTATATCATTCAATTATTTATTAATAATAGTCTCAATTACCCATGTCAGGCTAAATAACGTTAGGTGTGCAATAGTCGTAATAAACATATGTTTCATTAAACAATCTACACCATTCATCAAGAAAGGGATGATTGAATCAATCATATTGTTAATTTAACATTAAATAAAAAGCACGAATCACAACTGGCCTTGGGTCTGCAAACTTCCGGTCAATGTGGTTCGCGCTCATTGTAGAATTTCAAAGATAAGATAAAATGAAGAACATTCATGACGAAAGCATTCCAAGTGAAGTATTAGAACAAGTAAACACCAAAGTAACTGAGATTAACGACCTACTGACTCCTTATTTGACAACTTTAACGAAAGATCAACGGCGAACCATTCTAAAAATGGGCGAGAAAGCTCTGAGTTTTGTAACAAATTCAAATGATTTAAGCAAAGAGTATCCTGAACTTTTACCTTCATTTGTAACACAAGAAGAATTCGATATTGATGTGACGGATGCTACACAATTATTGCCTCTGGAAAACAACTTAACAGCGTTGGCAAGTCTGATAAATGATACGGCTATGCTGGCCGGTAGTGAGGCGTATAATAATGCCTTATTATTTTACAACAATGTGAAGCTTGCAGCTAAAAACAATATACCAGGAGCCAAAGAAGTGTATGATGAACTGAAAACACATTTTCCGCGTCGAAAACGTAAAACTGAAACTGAAGAAGTATAATCAATTAAATCCGGAAGCAGACCTCCGGATTTTTTATTTTCATTTTCAACATCTCTATTAAACCTTATTCAGGTCATTTTCATACTTACCAAACCTTAAACACTAACCTTATTAAGCTAATAGTAGACTTTTATTGGCATCATCTGTGAAGTAAAATGCTGACAAGCTTATGCCAGATTGCGTTAACATTTATCATAGCAAAGGTCAATTCTACCCTTAATGAAGGTCATTAATGATGCAAAGTTGCATCATTTTTAATGCGATTATAGCCCAAATCTGATCCAGACCTGGCAGCATTTCACTTTACTTCAGCATCTGACTTTATCCCATAATACAGTTCTATTAATGCCATTGCGCATTAATAACTACGTTCGAAAGCTTCAGTTTTGAGCTTACATAGGTTCGTTTTTGGAATTAAAACCGGACAAGATTGAAACAAAGTGTCAGGAAATTAAGCTTTGGCAACCTCATTGGCAAGCTTCAATAGGATAAAAGACGGACTTCAACAGGATGGATAACGACCTTCTTTAGCATCCATTACTTACTTAAATATGACCAAGATAGACCTTACATCTTATCTTTAATGAGTTGCGACAAAGTAATTAGTTATTTTTTGTCTCGCTTTGCATGGGTTTTGTGAAACTCAATTAAAATATATACTTATAATCTGCAATGAATCTTGTATCCAAATTAGGGATAGAATAATAAAAAGATAGGAGTAACCTTGAAAAGTTAACTCCTATCAATTTAAATCAAGTACAATCTTATGCTCAAATAATTAGGGGTTTTCTTCAAACTTATACGCTAAAGAAGAATAAAATTTACTTCTTAACTATTTTTGTTGTTGCACCATTGACATTTACAAAATATACACCCCTCGGTAGTTCTACTAAGTTAACTACACCGTTGGTAGCAGGAGCGTGCTTAACCAAACTACCAGCAGTATTGTATACATTAACTGAAGTATCACTTTTAAGACCTTTAATGTATAAAACATCAGTCACAGGGTTAGGATACATAAGAAGCTCTTCCAGGCTATTTTCTGATATATCAGTAGAAACAACTGTACCTAATTCTACCTGACCAAAAACAGACGGATTCCACCATCCATTATCTTCTGTTGCCATCCAGGCGTGTGTACCTTCTCTGCCTGTTGCATCATTATCTGTAGATGATACGTCCATGCCAATTAAAGCACCTTCTACAGCAGTATAGTTGTCATCTAAATATGTCCAGGGTAATGCTATTTCTATTAACCAACCTTCGGTAACATCCGCATGTGCACTCGTGCCTTTGCCATTATTATAATCGGCATCGTTCCAGATATAACGGATTTGTTTATCATTATCGTAATTGGTACCTCCTTCATTATCAATGTCAATAAGTAATTCTACGCAATCACGTTCGTAATCATTGCCTGTTGAGTTAACTAATGTTTGATCTGTTACCTCAACAAGTACATACAAGTTCGTTTCATCCCAAAGGGCTTTAAAAGAAGCTGAATGATCTGCTGCATCATCAAAACCACCATTAAAAACATTGTTCATATTTGTTGCCGCAACATTAGTCCACAGGCCATCAATAACACCATCAATTGTTGGAGCTGATGCTGTCTTACCAATTACTAAATTAGTATTGGCAACCTTATATTTAGCTGTATAAAAATCTTTATCAACTTCAATGTTCATAGCAATTCCTGTTTTATAGGAGTTGCCATCTACATTTAAGTTCCAGGTATGATTACCAATAGGTACATCGGCCTGTTTTCCTGTCCAGATGCCATTATCGTTCGTTAATGCTATATTATTGCCATCAAAATCAACCGACATAGAAGTGGAACTTAATTTGTCAGTTACCGAAAAAGTAACTTCTACCAGACCATCTGGTGCTATAACGCCCGGAACGGTGATTTCATCAAAATACCAATCTCCTTCCGTTCCATTACCGGCATTAAATATTATTTCGATTCGATTATAAGCATCGTTGGCAGGTGCAAGATCGGTAAAGTCGTAGGTTAACAATTCCCAATCACCACCTCCTGTATGTCTCTGGGTTCGAATTTCCTTATCACTTTGTCCCGAACCTTTTATTTTAAACAAAACCTCGCCTTCGGTGTCAGACTTAACTTTCATCGTAAAGGTATACGATGCTGTAAAATCGAATTTACCATCAATATCAAAACCAAATTCATCCCAATCACTGGAATTAGTATGCGCTAGTCCTGCTTTAGCACTCGTATTAATGCCATCGGTAGTGGGATTATCCACCACCGAATAGGATGCACCCCAATCCCAATAACTTACATCAGCAGGTGTTTTATCAGGTGATTCCCAATCAAACCACAAGATTTGTGCTTGTGTAGTAGCAACAAATGCTGTAAGACAACACAATAAAAGAATACTTCGAGTAATTTTTTTCATGATTTTCATTTTTAATTAGTAATTATATAAGGGTACTGCGTTACACGAACAATGCGTCTGATAATCATCAACATGATTGCATTATTCAAAAACAATTGACTTCTACTCAATAAAGAACGATAGGTCTACAATTTGGATTAATTGCGAGGTATTAAGATTTCAATGAGAGAATAGGCTAAAGCCTTTCTCTCATTGAAATTTTTAACTCTATCTAAATGCACTATCCCACTTACCAAAGCTTGAGGCACTAATCATTACTATCTTACTACCAACTTGTATTTTAAATTTTCCTTCCTCAAGAACCCACTCACCACCAAGGTTTACAAAGGCTAAATCTGAAGCTTTTACTTTAAGCTCTACAGTATTTGTTTCACCAGGCTGTAACTCAATTTTGTCAAAAGCTCTCAGGCGCCTGTTATCGGGTGTAATGGAAGCATACAGGTCAGATGAAAACAGTAGTACAGCCTCTTTACCTGCTCTTTTACCTGTGTTTGTGACATCAACAGAAAAAGTTAGGACATCAGAAGGCATAAAATCGGTTTTATCAACTGTTAAATTGCTATAGGCAAATGTTGTATAACTTAAACCATGCCCGAAACCAAATTGTAAATCCTGAACTGCTCCATAGTTGTATGCACCTTCCATTTCTGTCCGGTTCTCAGCCGGTTTATAATCGTAATTCATTAATGAATTAGGATGTTTAGGATAAGTATATGGCAGTTTACCCGACGGGTTAGTAATTCCGAATAAAACATCCGCTGTTACTTCCCCGCCAAATGTGCCAGGCAGATAGGTTTGAACAATGGCATCGGTAAGTGGTTCAATATCGGAGATCGTTCGAGGTCGTCCTGAATTAAGCACTAAAATAACAGGCTTACCCGTTTTGGCTAAGGCCTTAACAAGGTCTTGCTGGTTTTGCGAAATAGACAGGTCATTTAGATCTCCTGGTTTCTCTGTATATGTATTCTCTCCAACACAAGCTACAATAACATCCACATTTTTTGCAGCCTTTACTGCAGCTGCTATATCGGTCATTTCTTCCTTCCAGTAAGCATCCATTTTGTATGATACACCTGGGGCAAATACAACATTTTCGGCATGACGCTTTATGGATCTTAAGAAGGTATTTTTGTTGTCTATAAACTGCTCCACTTTTTCACCTTGCCACGATAGGGTCCATCCCCCTTGAAGCGTACGCATGGAGTTCGCATTAGGTCCTGTTACCAGGATGCGCTGTTTAGTTGAAAGAGGCAACAAGTTATTTTCATTTTTTAATAAGGTAATTGATTCTTCCGCTGTTTTTCGAGCATCCGCTTTATGCTCTTCACTTGCAAATTGATCATATTCGGTGTAATCAAATACAGGTTTCTCAAATAAACCTAATCGATACTTTAAACGTAAGATACGACGCACGGCATCATTAAGGCGCGATATCGGTACCTCCCCTTCATTAACCAATTCAATAAAATAGTCGGTATAATCTACATCATACGGAACCATTGCCATATCTATACCGGCATTAAAGGCTATTTTTATGGCCTCCTTATCGTCTTTGGCAATTCTGTCGCGCGCATACAAATTATTAATATCCTGCCAATCGGTTACTACAACACCATCAAAATTCAAGTCTTGTTTTAACATTTTAGTCATCAAATTATAACTGGCATGTACTGATTCACCATTGACAATACCAGAGTTAACCATAACCGTTAACGCACCGGCTTCAACAGCTCTTACAAATGGTTCGTAATGCTTTTCAATTAATTCTTGCAAAGGAATATTGGCAGGCGTTCTATCCTTACCATTTACAGGTGTGCCATAGCCCATATAGTGTTTTAGACAAGCTGCCACATGGTGTTTGTCAACAGCTTCTCTATCATCTCCCTGATAGCCTTTAATTACTTCTTGCCCCAACTCTGAAATTAAGTAAACATCCTCTCCAAATGTTTCCCAAATTCGGGGCCATGCAGCATTGCGACCTAAATCCAGTACCGGAGAAAAGTTCCATGGCAGGTTAGATGCCCTGGTTTCATAAGCCGTGTTTTTAGCCCCTTTGCGAACCAATTCCCTGTTAAAAGTAGCCGCCTGACCAATTTGCTGTGGTAAAAACGTTGCCTTTTGTGTGTAGGTGGTTCCGTGTATGGCATCAATACCATAAATAACAGGTATTCCTGTCGTCTCCATAGCCAATTTTTGAATACGACTTACCACACTGTGCCATTCTTTTAAAGATAATGGTGTATTGGATGCCGTATTAAGAATCGATCCTGTTTTACGATTGACTAAAACATCCTTTAGCATTACCTCATCTAACTTAAAAGGGAAATGACTCGAATATACGTTTTCTCCTTCTCCAATCACATCGAGAGTAAATTGTGCTGTTTGACCAACTTTTTCTTCAACTGTCATTTGAGCCAAAAGCTTCTCAATTTCTTTTTCGTAAGGTGAACAGCTTTTTTCTTGCCTGCAGGATACTAAAAAAACAGTTAGTGATATAACAGCAAGTATTATAAATGCGTTTTTCATTTTGTTGTAATTCTATGTGCATGAAAAGAAACCAAAATAATTTTCAGGTTCTTTTGACCATTATTTATAATCGTGATTTATTCAAGTTTCAATGATCAATTAAATGTTAGGTTGATGATTTAATCAATTATTATGGAGACGACCGCACTGCGCGATGTTTGCCCTCTGCTATCAATAGCTTCAACATACCAACTAAGATTGCCGGCAACTAAGTTTTCTGTAAATGATGTCTCTGATATTCCTTCTTGAAGTAAAGCGAAATCAGAATCTGATCCGTGCTTTACAAATAAATCGTAAGTGATTGTTCCTACTCCTTCTGTTGTCGCTTGCCAGCTAAAAGTAATATCACCAGCAGCCATATTATTCTTTGGTGCTATGATGACAGGTCTGGATGGAAGCACACCACTTTCTCCTTCTCCGGTTGTTGAAAATGAAGCTATTTGACTTTTTGTGCTTGAATTACCATCGTTAGCTTCAACTTGCCAATAATATTTTGTTGCGTTTTTAAGATTTTCGTTAGGTGTATAGCGTGAGTGTTGTGTATTTTCACTTACAATACTGAGGTTACCTTCTGAGGTGCCCATCCATAAGTTGTATGTAAGATCGTTATTTTCAGGATCACTTGCCTCCCATGATAAGGATGGTCTTAAAGTTTCGCAGGTTGCTCCATCAACAGGTGATACAATGGTTGGTTGATTGGGTGCCAAATTAGGATCTTCTGACTTACTACAAGCAAAGAGCACCAACATTATACTGAATATCATAAATTGTGTTCGCATAATTCTTTTTGTTTTATTTGTTATGGTACTATAAACCTGATGGTTTCAGCCAGGTTTTTATTTGTTACTTTTAGTAAATAAACTCCACTTTTTAAGCTGCTTACATTCATTTCAACCTGATTATTTCCTGTTTTTTGTTGCTGCGAAAGAAGGCTTTGACCATTGATGGAAATAATCTCTAATAAATACATTTGCTCGTCAATAGTAGTGGGACAATTCAAGTACAATACACCATTACTAACCGGATTTGGATAGATCTCAAAAGCATTGATATTAAAAGAGAGCTTTACATCATCCGAACACTGATTGTTAGCCATTACGGTTGCAGAATACAAGCCTGATGACAGATTTTCAATTGTAAATGCTGAAGTCTCCTGCAAGTATGTTTGACCATTCAGCTGGATGGTATACGGTGCTTCTCCGCCTTCAATTGTAAACGAAACAGTAGTTCCGTCAATAATGGCTTTACTCTTCAGTGCTTCTGCTTCCTTTAAAACAACTTTGTGATAACTATCGTAGTTATTAATGGATGTTGCTAAAAGATCATAACTACCGGCAGATAAATCACTTATTGTATACTCCACATTTTGGCTTATTGGATGCTGGTCGCCACCATTTAAGGTAATGTTAATTGGTGCAACTTTACTCAATATCGTAATGCTCCCATCAGCCAGTTGATAGCATGATGGGGATACATACGATATTTGAAAATTAGTAGCAGAATATATTTCATCAGGATCATCAGAAATTACCTCACCTACCTGTTTAAACTCAAACCAATTGAGGTTATGCTCTTGCTGCTCAACTTTAAAGCGAAGAACATATTCACCTTTATTTAACAACAGAGAGGTTCCACTTTGCGTTTGCCAGGTACTCCAACTACCAGTACTACTTAGTTTGACGGTAGCAACCGATTCAAATGTTTCACCATTATCAGTACTTAACCACATGGATAAGCGAGGTGCATTATTCTCTGAAGCAACACGCATACTTAAGTCATAATAAGCCGTGTTTTGTACTGAGATGAGATAATCCAGGTAATATCCTTCACGCGCATATGATGAATTTTTTCCACCACCTACATCGGTGCAATTCTCAAACGTAAAGCCATTGTTATAATGAAAATCTTCAGCTTCAATTTTACCCGGAACTGCATGACGCATTGGTAAATTATTAAATACCGGCAAATTTGAAAAAACTACCAGTTCCTCTTCTCCTGATTGGACACTGGTTCCATTGTAACTCAATAAAAGCTCATCAAAATAAGTAAAGGTCGAACTGGTTGTTAATTCCAGAACTTTCGCATTCTCTGAACTAATCTTTACATCACTTAATTGAATATCAACACCATCTTTGTTTACTAAACTAAATTCGTTCAACTGCAAACTGCTACCTGATGTCACCTCTTTGTTGAGTGTTAAAAAAACTTGGTTACCCAAAGTATTTGACTCAACCGAGAAAGCTTTAAACTCTACACTACTGATTGGCTGTGGATTAGTAAATTCGAAATAATTCAGGTTCGCCCCTCCTTGCTCGAAATAAAATACAATTTTAACCTCTCCGGCAGGCAAAATAATGCCGTTAAACGCTGTGGTCAACCAGGTTTCATAGCTGCCTGTTGATGGTAATTCCAATGTTGATGTAACATCTAAACCATTGGCCATCAACTTAATTTTTGCAACATTACCAGCATGACGAATATTAAGCGTATATGACTGCTCGGTTGTGTTGTTTATGGTGTATTGTAACCATTCCTGATCTGCCGTCCAGCCAACATTATAGGGAGCTTCTACAAAAGAACCATCCTGGTTGGTATCAGTACAATGTTGTACGTCAACGCCATCGCTGCGATACGCCCAACCTGTATTCCAATCGGTATAATCCGTTACCTGACTCAGGTTAGCTGTATCTGTATCCCAATAGGCGTAACCATTACGTCCCATATCATAGTCGGCAAACCAGGTTTTATCACCAATTGCATGTGTTTTATATGGCTTTGTATCGTAAGTGTGTGACTGACGAATCATGGCATCAATTACATCGTACATAACCCGCACATTCTCAATTTTATGATTGTTAGCCCATTCAGTTACAGCATCGATCGCCGCCTGTCCGGTAACATCATCCGAAGATTCAGGTGTTCGCCAGCCATCAATTAGTTTCTTGTATGATTCTGGTTCCTCAACGTACATTACATTGTTGATACCATTCTTTTTAACCGGCCACCACGACCAACCAATATCTTTGCTTTCGCATAGAGCAATCAGATGTGTATACCAAACATTAGAGTTTTCACCACTTTCGCCCAACCAAAGTGGTACATTATGCTGTATGCTTCTCTCTATTATCCAATCGAGTGAATTGGCATCCACATTGTTCCAATATTTGTGAAAGCTAATTACTAAGTTATCGTCCCAAAGAGGATCTGGTAACCCGTCGTAGTTATTGGCCCAATCATTACCTTCTAAAAAGATGATGTGATTATCGCCTGTTTCACGGATGACATCAGTACACTCTTCCAGCAGATTCCATAACAGTTCATTACCATTATCTTTCAGTTCACTCCAATTGGTTTCATTCAAGAGGTCATATCCGCCAATCCAAGGCTCATCTTTATAGCGTTCAGCCAATTTTCGCCAAAGGGCCACCATCTTATGCCGATTGTTGACATCTTCCCATAAAGAAGGTTTACTGTCGTCATAATCGCTAATATCAGCATTTCGTCCTTGTCCACCTGGCGCCGCATGTAAATCTAATATCAGGTACATATTATTAGCTTTACACCAACTTAGCACATCATCCACACGCTCAAAACCACTTTCATGCCAAGTGTAATTCTTAGTGCTTAAATTTGTTGCACTTTCATCTTCAATGGGCGGTGTAAACTGGTTATAGTGCATGGCTAGACGTAAGCTGTTAAAACCCCATTTGGCCATGGAATCTACATCTGCTTTGGTCATGTGATTATCCCACCATAGTTCAAAGAAATCATCGGTAGCTGTTTCACCAATCACCTCATTTAACTTATTTCGGAATTCATGCTGCGTACCAGCTACTCCGGCGGTTTTCATCATGTACCCTTCCATCAACACCCAATTTCCGGTTCCTATCCCACGAAGAATTACTTTATTCCCCTGATCATCTTTAATCAACCTGCCATCGGTAGTGAGTGTTTGGGCATTAATAGCACAAATGTTAAGTACCATTATTATTAAAGGGAGTATCTGTTTCATCTTGTTCTGTTTAAAATCAATTGTATGTAAAGAGGCGATTAGCATCCACCTCTTTACATTTATCAATTCTTATAGTTTCTTTATTCCCGGATACTCTTTACGTAAAACGATATCATCCACATAAATTACACCACTTGTTCCTTTACCATGGCTAAACATTACCCATAAATGCCTGATATCATTGGCCTCGATTTTATTATGCGAGAAATCTTTATTTGAGAAATCAAAAGATAGGTCGACCCAGCCATCCGTGGAAGTAATGGTGTGTTCCACTTCTACACGACCATCCCAATCGTTAATGGTCGAAAGTCCAATTTTTAGCAAGCGCTCGCTTTCCGGCATATTGAAGTTATAATCAACTCCGCCAATGTTAACCGTACTTCCTTCAAGGTACACGCGCAAGCCCACTTCGGTATATTCACCTGAAAAATTAAGTGATCCTTCAGAGATACTATAGTTGGCTTCGGTCCACCAGCCACCTGATTTACCCATTAGTAATACATTACTACCATCGAATGCATATGGGTTAGTGCCTGGGTTATATTCATTAAGTAATTTCGTATCACCATTGGCTTCACCCCAAACTCCCGGATAGGCAGCATCGTCATCAAAGTTGTTAAAGACAATACTTTGCTTTTGAATATCGCCATTTTCAATGGTAACTGTTGTTTCGGTACTTAGTAAAGCACCTTGAACAAAAGCTTCAAATTTAACTGTATAAGTACCGGCATCTAAATAACGCAAGGTGGTGTCTGTTGTAGCTGTATTAATCCATGTTCCATCGCCAAAATCCCAACGACTGTCTGTAAAAACGGTTGAGGCATCCGCATTAATCTGTAATTGTCTCAAGTTTTCTTCTCCTGCTATACCTGGTTTAGAAACATCTGTGACAATAATTAACTCATCTGCAGAAACACTTATTTCGTCGAAGGTTTCAACATTCACTCTATTACCATAAACAGCAGTTACTTTGGGCTGATATGTACCATCTACTGTGTAAATAAATACTCCCGATTCCTGACGCACCGTGGTTCCATTACCAAAATCCCACTCAATATAACTCAAACCTGGTGTGCTGTTATTAAACTCATAGCTGTTGGCAATACCAATCTCATCAGAAACATTGGTAAACGAAACATCCAGGTCGATTAAATTCTCATCCCAGTCTTTTGGATTACTTTCATCTTCACAAGCTACTGTTAGCGTTAACAATGCAATTGCGATAGTATATATTGATTTCTTCATTATATTAATGTTTTAGTACTTAAACTTTATTCCAAACAACCAGGAACTTTTTGAATTAATTCAATGTCATCAACCATAATAACACCAGTTCCATCACGACCAGCACCTCTGTCGTTATCCCAGGCATGTGTAAACATTACCCAAATGCTTTCTACTTTAGTTGGGTCAATCTGGTCGAAGGTGCTGTCTGTAAAATCAAATTCCACATCAATCCATTGGTCTAATTCATTCAATTTGATATTACGCTCAATTTCCTGACGTCCTGAACCATCGTTCAGACCAATTTTAAGGTTTAAGTATGACTCAGGGATGTTAAAGTCAAAGTTTCCTTCCGGCACCTCAAAAGTGCTTGGAATATAAAAACGCATAGCTACTTTACGCCACATACCTGCATGTGAGAAGTCAAATACCTCGGAATCGAAATCGTAAGCTACTTCGGTCCACCAGCCACCGGCTTTTCCTATTAGCAATACATTATTATCCTCAGGAAACTGATAAGGGTTCTCATCAACATGATAATCTTTAAAAAGTGCTACGTCATTCGGATGCTTTTGTATCCATGAACCAGCATAAGCAGCTTCATCATCAAAATTATCGAGCATAATACGTTGCCCAATTGCACACCAAAGCGTTTCTGTTGCTGTTACAGTTTCTGCCTCCTTAGAAAGCTCACCATCATAGGTGTAAGCATTAAAGGTAATTGTGTATTCACCCGGATCGATAAAATAAACGGTGTCTTTATCTTGCTTGCTGGTTTGTCCATTTCCAAAATCCCAGGTTATAAACTGAATATCATTATCAGCTTCGCCACCGGCACCTCGAACATATTCTACTTCATATATTTGTGCCGCCAATTCTGTTACATTAATCTGTATTTTACCAGCCAGTTCTTTTAAACTTTCCGGATCTTGTTTTTTATAGTCGTCAACTACACCTACTTCTGTTGGTTCGCAACTCCATAAACCTACAGCCAGGATAAACAATAGTATTTGTGATATAATTTTCATTTTTAGATTTTTTTAGTTGCTTAATAACCTGTGTTTTGTTTCAATGGCTTCGAGCTGGAACTCGATAATTGTATTTGTACATCGGCAATTGGCCAAACACCACGTGTCGCTCTGTCAAATGTTACATCAAAAGGACTTTCGTAATTATTAGAGATGGCTTCGTCTGCGACATCAATACCGCGTCTTAACAAATCCCAATAACGTAAGCCTTCACCAAAGAATTCTTTTCTGCGCTCGTCAAATACCCTTTCTGTACTAACCGGCGGGTGTACACTAAAACCAGCACGTACGCGCACTTCTTCATAATAACTCTGTGCACTTCTGGTAAATGTTCCACCGTTTAGTGATAATTCAGCAGCCATTAAAAGCACATCGGCATACCTAACAACCGTACGTCCATCTGGATGTCCGCTAAAAGCCGGATCATCAACAAAACGGCTTAAAGGCGTAAACTTTTTGAAATAATAACCAGTATGCTGATAACTGTTAGAATAATCATTTTCTCCAACTTCACTATCTGCATCCAATATAGTAGCATTTCTTCTCTCATCAGCCGGGTCATAAATGCTATATACATCAGGATGGATAGTTCCGAATCCCCAGCCGGCAGCGTAAGTATCTGTATTTGAAATGTCTCTCAATCCGTAAAACTGAACATCGGAGCGGCTGGCTCCTTTACCATTATACGAGTAAGGGATTTGGTAAACATGTTCTTTACTGTAATAAGACTCATCAGAACCTGATACCAACCAAAGATCAGCGAAATCGTCCACCAGTCCATGTTCACTTTCTTCAATAATATTATCAACTAATGTACTAATGCTATTAAGTGTTACTCCACCCGGCATTTCTGTTTGACCATAAAACCCTGTATAGAACAAGTAAACACGGGCCAACATAGCTTGTGCAGCGTATTTAGTCACACGTCCCTCTTCCCCTTCTACTGAACTTGGTAAATCTTCGATTGCAGCTAAAAAGTCAATAGCGATTTGCTCATAAACATCATCAGGATTAGCCTGACCTACGTCAGCATCAGCCAATGTAATAGGTTCAGTTATCAGCGGTATGTTTTCGTACATACGCACCAGGTTGGCGTAAATATAGGCCCTAATAAACTTAAGCTCAGCCAATATTCTTGCCTTTTCCCCTTCATTTTCAAACGCAATTTGAGGTATCTTCTTAAGTGCCACATTGGTACGATAAACACCTACATAGCCTCTCCACCAAAATTGATCATGCTGCCAATCAGTCGCCAGCATTTTATGCTTTTCAAAACGCCTGACATCAGTTCCATCGGAAGAGCTACCGCCACCGGTAAACATGTCATCCGAACACATATTAAGAAAAAACTCAAACTCATTAGTTCCACCTTTATCATCAGTAGTGGCATTATAGGCTGCATAGAGTGCTGCATAGGCATCTTCCTCTGTCTGGTAGAAATTATCTTCGGTTGTTGCCGTATGATTATCTACTTCCAGATAATCATCACACGAAGGAGCTCCTATAATCAAAAGAGCCATTGTTATATGTAAAATATATTGTTTCATATTATTTAAATCTTTGTAACTATTTAAAAATGTGATTCAAGCAAGAGCATTGATTAAAACCTTAAGTTCATACCAATTGTAAAAGTTCTTGCCTGGGGGTATGTACCCGTATCGACACCAGAATTTATGGTACCTGAACCAAATTCAACATCAACACCCGGATAATCGGTGAATGTGTATAAATTCTGGGCCGCTACATAAAGCTTTAAGTGTTCGATTTTTAAACGCGAAAGTGTCTTTTTGTTGAATGTATACCCTAACTGAACATTCTTGATGCGCAAATAATCAGCATCAACAACATACCTGTCTGAGAATCGACTATAGTTTTTATTTGGATCTTCAATTGAAGCACGTGGCTCACTATTGGTTGAATTTTCTCCAGTCCAACGATTAAGCATTGTTGCAGGCAAGTTTGTTAGACCAGCATCTAAACGTCGAGAAAGGTTGGCAATTTGATGACCTCCAGCTCCTTGCATAAATACAGAAACATCGAACCCTTTCCAATCGGCAAACAAGGATAAACCATAGAAATAAACAGGGTTTGAGTTGCCCAGGTTGATTTTATCATTGTCATCCAATATACCATCTCCATTTTGGTCGACAAAACGCACATCTCCCGGCTGGGCATTTGGTAACATTTTTACGATGTCGCCATTTTCATTGACAGAAACTGGCATATTGTCAATATCTGTTTGGTTCTGAAACAATCCATCCGTTTCATAACCCCAAAAATAACCAAGAGGTTCACCTTCTTCAGCTCTTGTAACCAATCCATAAGTTTGAACAACAGCACCTCCCAGTACCTTTTCATCATTACCAATATAGGTTACTTCATTGTCATTAAATGAGATATTAGCATTGGCACCCCATGCGAATTCACCGGCCTTATCATTATAGCCAAATTCAAATTCATAACCACTGTTACGTACCTCAGCGGCATTATCAATAGGTGAGTTACTTCCGTAGTGTCCAGGAATCTTAACTGATAGAAGTAAGTCTTTTGTTAGCTTATTATAGTAGTCGAAGGTAAAGGTGAACTTACTATCTAAGAAATGAGCATCTAAACCAATATCTGTTTGTTCAGATGTTTCCCAGCGGATATCTGGCGTTGGAATAGTGTTAGGTGCTAAGCCCTGCATGGAAGTACCACTGGTTAAAGGATTACCTATCACATAGCTACCTGCATCAGAAATATTTGACACATAAACGAAATTGCCGATGTGATTACTACCATTTTGTCCCCAACTGGCTCTTAGCTTTATAAAGTTGGCAACACTTTTAAGTGAAGCTGCAAAATTTTCATTGGTTAGCACCCATCCACCTGAGAAAGATGGGAAGTAACCATATTTATTGTCCGGACCAAAACGAGATGAACCATCTGCTCTGAATGTTGCAGAAAAGAAGTATTTTTCGTTAAAATCGTAGTTAACACGAGAGAAAAACGATACCAATCTATTGGGAATACCCTTGCCACCACTGGAATTACGTGTTTCTTTATCGCTTATCGTATTATCAATGTATGCATAGTCAGGGCCTTTAGGCGTTTTAGTAATGTCAACACCGCTCCCCCAAAGGCTATGGGACGTTTCCTCCAATATAGTACTACCAGCAACAACATTAAAGCTGTGCTTATTTATATCCAGATCATAAGTAATTATGTTCTCCCAGTTGTGATTGAAATAACGTGTCATACTCTTTTGCACATCATCAACCAGGTTAAAATCTGATGGACTGAGTTTATAAACCGGATTGTAATCTTCCCAGGTTACATATGCCAGGTCGATACCATATGAACTTTTGAATTTCAAATTCTCGAGAATGCTGTATTCTACAAACATATTACCCACAAACTTGTCGGTTCGGGTTTGTGAATGCAGATACTCCATTTTACCTACTGGGTTAGTAATACCTTGGCTTACATAATCTGACACTCCATACTCCCCATTTTCATCCCGTACTGGTGTTAATGGATCTAAGTTATAGGCTGATGCCAAAGGTCCTCCATAAATGTTATTTACAGAAATACCACTACTCTCAATATTAGAATAATACAGTGAAGTACCGGTACGTAATTTATCATTATGACTTTTTGTTTCGGCGTTGACACGTGCTGTAATACGACCATAGTTTGAGTTATCAGGTGCAACCAAACCCTCTTGCCCAAAATAAGATATACCACTTGATATCTTGGCTCGCTCGGTTCCACCATTCAAGGTAACACTATGGTTCATCATTGGCGCGTTTTTATTGTAGATCTCATCTTGCCAATCTGTGTTGGCACGACGATTAAAATCCATTGGACGAACGCCGTCGTTTAGTTGTGCTTCATTATAGAAAAGCACATACTGATCAGCATCCATCAAAGACAATTTACGCTCCGGATTTTGAATACTGTGATAACCATCATAAGTTACAGTAAAGGCTTGGGCTTTACCTTTCTTAGTGGTAATAAGTACTACACCATTCGCACCACGAGCTCCATAAATAGATGATGAAGCCGCATCCTTTAATATCTCCATGCTGGCAATATCACCCGGGTTCAAGTAATCGATACCTCCAACAGGTAGTCCATCAACAATATACAATGGATCAGAGTTACCATTAGTACCGGCTCCTCGAATACGCACTGACATACCGGCTCCTGGCTGCGCTGAACTACTGGTTACTGTAACACCAGCTGTTCGTCCTTGCAGTGCTTGTTCAACCCTTAAGTTTTGTGTTTTTTCAATGTCTTTTTCACCAACAGATGATATGGCTGCTGTTAAAGAGCTTTTCTTTCGAGTACCATAACCAACTGCTATAACTTCATCAAGTCCAATACTACTGGAGCGCATTACAATATTAATTGCTCCCGAGGTATTTTTATTCGTAATTTGGACCTCTTGGGTTTCCATCCCAATAAATGAGAAAACCAGGACTGCATCAGCTGGTACATTATCGATTAAATAATTACCCTCAAAATCTGAAATAACCCCAACTTGAGTTCCCTTTATAAAAATATTGACTCCGGGAACAGCGCTCCCTATTTCATCAGTTACCTTACCGGAAATAGATAATGTTTGTGCGAGTATGGTTGTTACACTGCCTAATAACACTGCAACAAATAATAGCTTTAATCTCTTCATAGTAATTTGACTTTTTTAACAGATTTAGTCTCTTTCATGACACCTTGTTTTTATTTAGATTGTGCAGAGTGTAAAACTATTTGTTAGAAAAAAAGTGTCATAAAAAAGACCATAGACTAACGGTAGACAGGTGAAAAACAACCTTGATATTTCATAGACTCGATCATATTAAGCACTGATTTATTGCTATTTACAGATTTATTATTTAATACAAATTCTAATGCTTTTATCTGTTTCTGTAGTGGATAAATTGTCGATATGTACAAGCAAATGCCAATATCGTTTGATACAAAGCAAGGCACTTTAAACTGTTTTAATTATGAAAACAGCAATTCTGAAGGTAAATTAAAGTTTAACTAAGTGAAAAAGTCTGAAAAGGATTATTTGCCTTATAGCATTTTACCTGGGTGTATTGCTTACCTGATATAATAGTGACAATATACTAAAAGGCAGTTTGCAAGGTTTAGGAAGTAAAAAGAGCCTCCAAATAATCCTATACAACCAGAATTAAAGATATAGTCTTATAATCCTTAGAAATCCAGAATAAACTTATTGAGGTTTTGAGAGTGATCCAGGTCCAGCTTTTTTCTCAAGCGATATCGGGCGGTATCCACACTGCTTGTTGAAATATTTAAAAACTGTGCTATTTCATTGGTATTGGCATTAATACGAATGAATGATAACAGGCGAATATCATGCTGAGTCAGCCCTTCATATTTTGAAGAAATGCGTTGAATGAAATCCTGATGATCTTCTGCAAACACCTTATGAAATAAAAATTCTTTTTTCTCCTTGTTAATCTCTTGATCGATCTTGTTAACCCACCGTGAGGCTGCACTATTTTTCATCTGTTCCAATGCAGCCCTAACTTCAGTAAGAAAGGTATTCTTATGCCTTATAACTTCTGTAAACTGAAGGAGTTGCTGCTTTTTAGATTGAATCTGCTCTTCTACATATCGCTTTCTATCCTGTTTATGCTTTAACCTTAATTTTTGGTTTTTAACATATTGAATAAAAATTAAAGCAAGAGCCAGTATGATAACAATCAAGATCCCTAATCGCAGATAATAATAACCGATACCTTCGATTATTATGGGCAATGTTGTTTTTCTTTCGATGGTACCATTGTAGCGACACTCAAGCTCAAAAGTATATTCCTGTGGTTTTAAATCACCATAGGCCACCTGTTTCTGTAAATGTGACCATTCGGTCCACTCTTTCGTATAGGGTAACAAACGGTAGCGATACTCAATATTTTGTTTCTTTCGATTGGCAAATGACAAGGTGATGGTTTTAAACTGTCGACTGGCCAGATTTAAAGCTTTATTAGTGTAAGGATAATATATTGCCTTCGGCTTATTATTGCCTGAATAAGTAATCTCAACCTTGGCTATTATCGGTTCTTTTAATGATTGACGATTATTTCTGAGATTGAGCGGCAACACTTTAACTCCCTGCTCAGTAGCTATATAAAGCAGTTTATCATGTATTATTAAACACTCAAACTGTTTCAGTATATCATTATTAACTTCGCTTAATAACTTACTATGAATTACAGTAGAACCATCTGCCAATTCTTCAATCATCTTTAGTTCGTCATTTTGAATATAGACAGCAATATTGTCATCAGGAGATAACTCCAAAGCTGAAATATTTCTGCCTACAATACCTTGTGTTAAGGCCATCTTTGTCTCTACAAAGTGTCCGTCAATGTTTTCAAATAGCGTATGCCCATCATAAAAAAACAAACCATACTCCGTTGGAAATACATCTCGCATGGCTGTCTTTGTTACTGCAACCGAATCATCTATTACCTGAATACAATGAACAATTGTATCGGCACTTCCCCCATAAGACCAAACACACCGATTAGCTTTATCGTAACTTAGTTTTGGGTTCCCCCAAAGCCATAGGTTTTGCTTCTCTACAAAATCATTTTCCAGATGTTGTATCCACAATGTACCCGTGTAAGCCGAAAATATATAATTATTGGAGTTGCCAAGTTGAGCAACATCCATTACACCTGTTTGATTATAAATGAGTTCAGATGTATCATCATCTATCTTTACCAGACCATTGTTATGGCAAGCATATAACCCAGAAGCAGACTTATTTAAGGCCCATACCTGACCTTGAGAACCAGGTACAAGAGAAAATTCATTCGCTTTATAATTGGTATAAAGCCCTTTGTTAGTTGCAACATAGGTAATATCGTTGTGCATTAATACATCATAAGTTGCACCTTTACTAATTATTGATTTTAATAAACTTTCCTTGTTAATTTTTGCAATACCATAATCTAAACCCGCCCATAAATTTCCGTTATTATCAACTGCTAATGAAAGCACGGTATTATCTAACAATCCTTGGTGTTGCTGTATCTTTCCCTGAATAACAAGTTGATCATTATCTTTTTTAACAGGAATTATCCCTTCCAAAATAGAACCAAGATAAAAAGTGTTTTCATCATAATGTACTGCCGAAAAACAGCTCACCTGTACAGGTAAAGAAATCTTATTTATATCTGTGCCATCATAGGCAAAAACCTGACCATTCAGCATTACCATGTAGAGTTGTTCACAATGTTCAAACAACGCTCTAACTTCCTTACCCTGCGCCAACGGAAATGGTTCCACTAGATTAAATCCATCGAAATCTAAGGTGCCTAAACCATTGTCACCATTGATGGTCCACACTTCATCTTGCCACTTACATAAACCTGATATAGTCTTTGGAAAGGTATATTGAACCAGGCTTTTAGTCTGAATATTATAGATGGTAATGGCATTATTCGACTGAAAAAAAACATTATCGTCCTTTACTCCAATATTCCAAATGTTGCCATTGATCTCTGAAAGGTATTCGTAAGATAAGTTACCGCTATCATCTATTTCGAAGAAACCAATCTCGTCTCCTCCACACCAGATTTTATTATTTGAATAACAAACGGCGCGTATTGATCTGCCAGATGGAAGTTTATTAAAAATCCACTGACCATATACATAGCGCAAGAGTCCCTGATTGTTTGCAATGTATATTACGTTATTGTCATCAACTGCAATATCCCAGTTCTGCCGACCAGCACCATAATCTTTTTTGTCAAAAGTGGTAATATCAGGCACAAAGGCATAGTCCAAGCCATGAGCAACATTCATTGCACAGAAACATAAAATTACTAATAGGTTCTTTTTTAATGTCATAATTATCGAAATTGGCTATTTCAGATAACCACTTTCTTTCTCCTACTTGATATATATCTCACTTGTTTCCCAACACAAATGTAGATAATTATTTCTTTTTTCGTTTTGATAAAAAGTTCTCTATTATAGAAACATCCTTCTGCCAAAAGTTATATACATGGCAAACAATTTTTAAGAATCATTTAATGCTAATATTAAGGACTTCTGAAGAAAATTCAGAGGCGTTACTTACGTGAAGTTTTCTTTGGTATAAAAAGAAAAAAGCTCATAAATCCAACGATTTACGAGCTTTTGATTGTATTTGATTAATACTTCGTCGGGGTACCAGGATTCGAACCTGGGACCCCCTGGTCCCAAACCAGGTGCGCTAACCGGACTGCGCTACACCCCGAAACATTATTTTTATTGATGAGAGCAAGATGCGCTTACTCCCGAAACTTCGGGATGCTACACCCCGAAACAATAAATAATTATCAAAATAAAAGAGCTAAACATTATTTAGCTCTTGAAAGTTGTCGGGGTACCAGGATTCGAACCTGGGACCCCCTGGTCCCAAACCAGGTGCGCTAACCGGACTGCGCTACACCCCGAAACTAAAATTGAGCGGAGGGAGGGGGATTCGAACCCCCGGTACGGTTACCCGTACGCCAGTTTAGCAAACTGGTGGTTTCAGCCACTCACCCATCTCTCCTTTAACCCTCTTTCTTTAAAGAGAAAGAACCGCTCTAGCTCCTCTATCCTGCGTCCCCTTTGCGATTGCGATTGCAAAAGTAGCAAATTGAATTAAACCTCCAAAATTAAAATGAAAAAAAACGACACTTTTTATTCACCCAATTTATTGCATTCACATAACTAATTATCGTTCAAAAAAAAAGCTACCCGAAGGTAGCTCTTAAAATATTTAATCTTTTTTCGGAGGTTTACCACCTGGCTTGGCAATTGAATCTCTCATGGCTGTATCTGCCTCAATATTTTTATACTTGAGATAATCCATTACACCAAGATTTCCACTGCGGAATGCTTCAGCCAGAGCTTTCGGTACTTCAGCTTCAGCTTCAATTACCTTAGCACGGGCTTCCTGTGCTTTGGCTTTCATCTCCTGCTCTAAAGCAACCGCCATTGCTCTGCGCTCTTCGGCCTTAGCCTGCGCAATGTTTTTATCTGCATCAGCTTGGTCAATCTGTAACCCTGCACCAATGTTTTTACCTATGTCAATATCTGCAATATCAATCGATAGGATTTCAAACGCTGTACCTGCATCTAATCCTTTTTCCAATACAACTTTAGAAATCGAATCCGGATTCTCTAATACTGCTTTGTGGGAAATGGACGATCCAATCGACGAAACAATACCTTCTCCAACACGAGCCAATACTGTTTCTTCTCCTGCTCCACCAACCAATTGTTTAATATTGGCACGAACAGTAACACGGGCTTTCGCGATTAACTGAATACCATCCTTGGCTACAGCAGCAACAGGTGGTGTGTCAATTACCTTAGGGTTAACCGACATCTGAACAGCCTCAAAAACATCACGTCCAGCCAGGTCAATAGCTGTTGCCATTTGAAAATTCAGGTCGATATTTGCTTTAGCAGCCGATACCAAAGCATGAACAACACTTTCCACATGACCTCCGGCCAGGTAATGTGCCTCTAATTCATCGCGCTTAATTTCTGATAATCCAGCTTTATAAGCTTCAATAAGGGCCCGAACAATAACACCCGGAGGCACTTTACGAATTCGCATTAAAATCAATTGAATTAACGAAATTCGAACGCCGGAAACTAAGGCTGAAAACCAAAGTAAAATTGGCACATAGTAAAGGAATAAGAATACAACGACTATAACCGCTGCTATCAAAAAGATGGGAGCTAATCCTGTCATTTAATTATATTTTTGGTTTGACAATTATATAAGTTTTAAATACTTCTTTTACAATCACAGTTGTGTTCTCATCGATAAAATGCCCCGGACATTTACCTTCAATAACCTCGTTATTAACCATCACCTTTCCAATTGGATTCAAACGGGTCATTGCAACACCTTCATCCCCTACATGAATATTACTTTCTTCAACCGTCTCAACCTGCCCGTCGACCTTCGAATGCAACATTAGTCGATTCCAGGTTTTAGCCCTGAATGAAAGCGCTAATATTATAATCCCTACAAATAAAGTTGCCACCAGGGCAATATTCCCATATGTAGAGCCATAACCTTGATACGCTAAAAACACGCCCCCGGCTGTAAATAGAAGACCTCCTATTCCGGCCACTGTGACACCAGGGAATACAAAAAATTCTAAAACGAAAAGAAATAATCCTAAAAGGATAATCAGGACAATAACAAGTGCTGACATAGTGTTAATCGATAGTAACTAATAAACGTTCTTTTGATAGTTGTTCTTTAATTGGAAGTAAATCATCAACAACGCCGGATTTAATCTGACATGAACCTGTATAGTGCGTTAAAAAAGCACATTGTTCAGCCTGAACGGCATCATGTTCACAAACTTCACACAATACATCAATCACATGGTCAAAAGAGTTGACATCGTCATTATGAAGTGTTAAAGTGCGAATTTCTTTACCGTTTTCCTCGCGGTTTTGTTCTTCACTCCTTCTACTAAATGAAACCATATTTCAAAAGTTTCTATAAATAAACCATTATTTTTCGTGAAATACTAATTTCTACTTCCTGAGTTCTTCTGTCAGATTAATTTGTTTACCATCTTTAAAAACAACTACAAAAGCACCAGCAAAACCAGCAGCTTGCACAACACCCAAATCACCTTGCGCTTCGGAATATGATGAATAGTTCCCGGCAAAATATTTAGTCAGATCCCGTCCCGGAATTTCGATTTTTGAAATGGCAGGAATCTTAGCTAATGCTGTTGCATTAGGTTCATTTCGGAAAACACCAATCTGAATTTTGTAAACAAGACCCGCATCCAGCTCTTTCTTGAACGCCTTTTCTACAACTTTAGCCGGCTCTTCTTCCTTAACAAACCCTTGTAATTCCTGATATGTTTTAGGTATTGTCTTTTGAGGAGTATCAACCTCCTGTTGTTCGTTTTCACTTGTGACTCCGGAGTATTTTACCAGCCCCTGCTCTTGCACTTTAACTCCATTACGTTTTATGGCTCCGGCTTTCTCATACTGTAACATATCATAACCTACTGTTTTATTGTTTATTCCATGCGCTTCCTTGTAATATTCTGCACTTTCCGCCTCAACTTGCTGAAGGTATGATAAGTCATCAAGAGTGTTTGAGATCAACACTTGCTTTATCTTGTTGTTATAAATTTGATGTTTGGTATCAAGCGATTCATGATACAGTTTTAGTGCCGTTGTTTTCAACTCCCTGGCTTTGTTAATCTGGTTTTGTACCGGACTATCCTCCTCAACGCTATCTTTACCTTTTATAAGACTCGTAATTACATCTTTCTCACCTGGTGCTTCTGCTGCATTTTCAAGAATTTTAGATGCTTCCAAGTTTAATATATTTCCCCAAATAAATAACGAATCTGCTCGATTAAGTTGTTGAATTTCCTCGGCATTAAACAACTTTTTGTACATTTTGTCCAACTCCTTCAATTCACGCTCAAACTCCTCATCAGTATAAAAAGTGTATTCTTCCGGTATTAATATTTCATTGTAATTAACCTTTTGCTTTTTCTCTACTTTAACATGCGTTGATGCCTTATATTCACCAGATGCAACCAATTCTTTAATCTTATTCTGCTCAATCAATCGTGCCTGGTAGAAGTTTCTTTCAATTTTGCTATCTAAACCATAAACATTTTTCTCAAGCAACAGAATATCGTTAACCAGCATGGAACGTTCCATCTCGGAATTAGTACTTGCATAAGCTGCTCTTTTTTGTTTCATCAATAACGACAGGCTATCCTTTTGAAATTGTAATTTAAGTCCGTCACTGAAAAGAGACCTTGCCTTCTCACTTTTAAAATGTTCAAGTTGACTATATTCTAATGTATCCGCTACAACAAATTGAAACAGATTTTCTTTCTTTTCCGTTCCTCTTTTTGAATCTCCATTTCTCTCATCCAATGACCAAATACTACCTTCAGAAACCTGCAAGGCCGCTGTTTCTTTAACTTCGTTAATGTCGTTTACAAAATTTTTAACAACGGAATCATCCCATTTAATGGTATAGACTATAAATGTACTATCATTCGTTTCCCTGTTGGAAGCAAACCAGGCAATCTTGTTAAATTCATCAGCAACAAATAAATGATCGTCTTTGGGTGAATTAAATGGAATCCCAAGATTAACAGGCTCTGTAAAAGTTTTAATTTCAGGATCGTAATGAGCCCTGTACAAATCATAACCACCAAAGCCCCCTTCGCGATCGGATGAGAAATAAATTGTTTCACCATCTATTAATACAAATGGCTCAACCTCGTTAAAAGATGAGTTAATACCATCAAGTGGTTTACTTTCACTCCATCCGTCAAGTAACTTTTCCATTTTACTAAGGTTTTTACCCTCTTCCTCATTTTCCATAGAAAAGTACACCTCATCTCCCCTTTCTGTCAAATATAGAATATCATCGGGTTTCAAACCTGATTCAAAAAATTCCTTATTATATGTCACTTTTCCTACATCTTTCGCCGGGTGGTAGGCACTTAATAAGTTCACATTATCAACTGTATCGCGATTGTAAACATCCAGATGATAGATTTTAGCCGATTGATGTAATCCAAATTCACACTCCAGACGGTATTGTTCTGCTTTCGCATTTCTAATATCTGAAGCTGATGCATATTTCAAAAAACGGGAATATTGCTTGATGGCTTCTTCAAACTGATATGTTAATTGATATGCGCGACCTAAATAATAATACGCATCACGACTGACACCTTTCAGAGTTGCATATTTCAACCGCTTTACTGCCTGAGATAAGTCACGATTGTTTTGTATCAGGCAAATTCCGTAATAATAATTGTATTTGATTTGACGATCGTAACTTTTAAGAAGGTATGCATAAGCTTTCTCAGCCTCTTCGTAGTTACCCTCTTTAAAAATGGCTAACGCCTCTTTTGCTGAATACCTCTTTATCTCCTGCGACTGGATTACTTGTCTTGAACCCACTGTCAACAGAATCAGAAATAATAATATTAACCTCAATTTACTCATTAGGTAGAACTGTTTCGAATGTTTTAGTATGCCAAAATTACACATTACACCCCAAAATGCTAGTCGGGTGTAGAAAAATATTACAATGAATCGAAAAGTCAATATTTAAATCAAGTTTAAACGAACACTCAACTGTTTTAACTGATATGTCTATGATATTTACCTGAAATAATGTCTGTTAATAACTTTTGAACCATGCCCAGTATTAATCGTTCTTATTTAAATATATTTGTAAATAGAATAGATTTGATGATACTGAAATCTATTCGACTTTAAACCAATTCAAAGATGCTTAAAGAAGGAGATAAAGCCCCGGTTTTCAAAGGGCTCAATCAAGATGACAAAAAAATTAGCCTGACCGATTTCGGAGGCAAGAAAGTAATTCTTTATTTCTACCCGAAGGATAATACTCCAGGCTGTACTGCCGAATCGTGTAATTTAAGTGAAAACTATGACACATTAACGTCACAGGGATTTGAAGTTATTGGTGTTAGTCCTGACAGTATAGCTTCACATCAGAAATTCATTGCTAAACACAATTTAAGGTTCAATTTAATTGCTGACACCGAAAAAGAAATATTGCAACAGTACGATGCCTGGGGTTTGAAAAAAATGTATGGCCGTGAGTATATGGGAGTTTTAAGAAAAACCTTTATCATTGACGAAAAAGGCATCATTATTAAGATATTTGAAAAGGTAAAAACAAAAGATCACACCAATCAGATTCTTGAAGAATTAGGACAATAAGTTTATTAACCCGGCAAAAGAAGAAACAGCTTAAAATCAATATAATGGCAGAAAAAAAAGATAATAATGTAAACAAAGAAAAGCTGAAAGCCCTTCAGCTTACAATGGATAAAATTGATAAAACCTATGGCAAGGGTACCATCATGAAAATGGATGATGCCACTGTCGAAGATATACCTGTTATTCCTTCCGGATCAATTGCTTTGAACATGGCGCTTGGTGTTGGTGGATTTCCAAGAGGTCGTATAATTGAGATTTATGGTCCTGAATCATCAGGTAAAACAACTTTGGCTATCCACGCCATTGCCGAGGCTCAAAAGGCTGGTGGTATTGCTGCTTTTATTGATGCTGAGCATGCTTTTGATCGTTTTTATGCAGAGAAATTAGGTGTTGACTTAGAGAACTTATTGATATCTCAACCTGATAATGGTGAGCAGGCATTGGAAATTGCTGATCAATTGATTCGTTCTTCTGCGATTGATATTATTGTTATTGACTCGGTTGCGGCTTTAACTCCTAAAGCTGAAATTGAAGGTGACATGGGAGATTCAAGAATGGGACTGCAGGCTCGTTTGATGTCGCAGGCACTTCGTAAATTAACCTCAACCATCAATAAAACCAATACAACTTGTGTATTCATCAACCAGTTAAGGGAGAAGATTGGTGTGATGTTCGGTAATCCGGAAACCACAACCGGTGGTAATGCTCTTAAGTTTTATTCTTCAGTGCGTTTGGATATTCGTCGTGTTACGCAGATTAAGGATGGTGAAAATGTGGTAGGTAGTCACACCCGCGTTAAAGTTGTGAAAAACAAAGTAGCGCCACCATTTAAGAAAGCTGAATTTGAAATTCGCTATGGAGAAGGTATTTCGCGGGTTGGTGAAATTCTGGATATGAGCGTTGAGATGAATATTGTTAAGAAAAGCGGTTCATGGTTTAGTTATGGTGAAACAAAGTTGGGACAAGGTCGTGAAGCAGTTAAGGAAGTAATTAAGGATAATCCTGAACTAGCAGAAGAGCTGGAACAAAAAATCATGGATGCAATTAAGGGAGTTACAACAAATTAATTGCCTGACAGATAGTAATCATAAGAAAGCCTGCAAGTATTATGCAGGCTTTTTTATGATATTTATATCCTGGTCTAGAATGAGACCACTTCTTCCACTGTTATTGGAGGCAAGCACATATCCTGGTTACAAGTTTGGTACTTTACAGTCACCTTCACTTTTTTATCCTCGTCCTTTACTCCATAGTATGCTCGTGTTGTTCTGAATATTTGTTCAAACTCCATTTCCAATCCTTCGTAACGAGCTGTTCCTTCCGGATTTGACACTTCTGGTGTACGCAACGATTGTGCAACGAGCCCTTCAAATGACTCAAACTCAATTGTTGTTGGAAAATAGCCTTCTTCACGATTATGCTTTGTATCGGCATATAAATACCAACCCGGTTTCATTCTAAATTTCACCTTAATAATAAATGGTGTTTCAAAACCATCAGCTCCTTCTGTTTGCTCAATTGCTATTTTTACCTGTTCGGTACTATGACTTCCTACTTCATTGGTTTTTAATTGATATGCTTCCGGCAATACAAAATCTTTAGCATCTGCATATTCTTTCACCTGAGCCTTTGTTGATGGTGCCTGACCATACATAATATAAACATATCCCCTGTGCCGCGACGAATAGATGTCTTTGACCTCATCGTCCAATTCTCGCTGATAATACCAAGGAATTTTATAACCGGGATACCAGTTAATCATTTGCTTTTCCCTCTCCATCGTTTCAGTATGACGGTTAGGATCACCATAACCATGACCCAAATCTTTACCAATACGCGGTAATCCGAAATGATCAAGTGGTTTCCAGGCCAATGAATCAACAATACTGTAATCATCAACAGAGATGATACTAACTCCTAACAGAAGATCTTTCACACCATCGTTATTGAAATCTTCAACCTTAACCTGCGTGCCCGATCCCGGGAATGGTCGCGGCTCTCCATCTTTACGCTCAAACAGTGGCTGACGCTGCTCAAAACGGATACCCTTGGGTGTTTTAACACCACGGAAAAACTCAACCGGATTCTGTCCTTCGTATGAATAAGTTGATGTAGCCAATAAATCCAATACACCATCACCATCCCAGTCAACAGGCTCAATGTAAGATTTCATATCACCTGATATGCAGCCAGCCTGACCATACTTTTTAATATTATCATCTATGGTCTTTTGATCAACCAGAATCAAAGGCTCACCGTCAACATCTAATAATAATTGGCGGTAACCAAATTTAGGTTTGGTTTTCGTCCCAATATTCAATGCGACCCGAAGACCACCCGATCCGGCCACAAATAAATCATACAGACCATCACCATTAAAATCAGCAAAGTTAGCCGAACTATAGTTCCAATAATCCAACGATGCTTTATCTGTTAGAGGCAAGCCATTGACATATTTACGCGGATCGCCATCCTGCTCCACTTCTACAACCGGCTTAAAACCTTCCGCAGTACCTTCCCACATAGAAATAATACCCGGGTTATAAGATCCGGTCAACATATCATCAATACCATCACCTGTTATATCAACAAAACGCGGGTGAAAACCAATACAACACCAGTAATAAGCTGTAATCGTATCTCCAGCTATATCTTTGGCATACTCAAATTTACCTGAGAACTTCGGATGTTCATTTGAACCTTCATTTAAGTGCACTTGTAGGAATGAACCCGTTTCACCTGTTTCAAACTCACCAATTAATAAATCTTTTAAACCATCTTTGTTCCAATCGAACAAAGCCGGATATGCATATCCATGTTTCTCAGTAATTATTTCGTCAACTGATCCCTGCACATGAACCGGCTGACTTAATATAGGCGCTCCGGGAATATCTTTATTTACCAGCTCAGGTATTGTAACCATGTTTTGGGTTTTCATATTCTGAGCATCATTATACGTGGGGTAGTTGGGTGATGAGCATGCCACTGCCCATACTGCCAACAGGAATAGACTTATTTTCTTCATTATAGATTATTTAACAAATTAATATGTGCCAATTAACTGATATAGTTACTTTGCAAGATTTAATAGTTTTCCTTCATCTTGTACGCCCATCACTTTATTGGTTTGTATACCATCCGCTTTTGCATAAACCAAGGTTGGATAAGCTTTCACACCATATTTCTTAGCCAATTCAGGTCCTTCACCTTTTTCTGCATCAACTTTTAAGCAGATATACTTTGCATTGTAAACTTTACCAACCGATTCAAGGGTAAAATATTTTTTAGCCATCATTTTACATGGTCCGCACCATGAAGTGTAAAAGTCCATAAATAATTCTTTTCCCTCAGCTTTCGCCTTAGTCTGTGCCTCGGCATATGTACCCTGGAAGAATTCAATACCCTGGGACATAGCACCAGTACTTAATAGTAAAGCAAACGCAACAATTACAATAGTTCTCATATATTTTGAAGTTTAATATTATGCAGCTATAACACGAACAAATCATTTATGGGTGACACACCAAACAAGAAAAATACTTTTTTGTCCTATTAATACTTTTGTAAGTACCTTAACAATCCTGCAAAACTCTTATTAGTATGTCCATCAGCTACACGCTGTAAATAATTCAGACTTTGCTCATCTCTTCTATCATAAGGATACAATTCCCTATCCAGCAAGATGTTTTGAGCATACATCACTGCTTCCTGCGGATCACCAGCCAAAATCATTAAGCGCACCAAAACGGCATTCATAAGAAGTTGTTGACCTTGTCCAACCATTATGGAATTCAGCTCATTCATCAAAAGATGAATATGCTCAGATTTCACAGCCTGACCTTGTAAAACTGCCACTAAAACATCATGATTTAGCACGGGACTTAACCTGTACTTCTGCATAAACATAAAATAATCATCTACAAAAGCAGTCGCATTGTTGGACTGAATCTGGTGCATTAACTCCATATATTCCAAAGCCGGATAACAACGCTTTCCAAAATCACGCTTTAGTTTTCGCTTATAATCATCGATACTATATGGCGATTTAACTTGATTGTACTTCAAGATTGTTGAAAAAATATGAATAGATTTTTGGGTATCTCTTAATTCAAGCAAATCCTCCTGATTCCTTACAAGGATATGATACAGTTCATTATCAGGATAGGCATAATGATACAACATATAACGAACTCTTTCATTGTGCATCAACTGCCTTTCCGGTAAAGCACTTACATACTCATGCACAAGATCATAAGGCGGAGGTAAACTAGTTTCAATAACTCGCTCATTAATGTATTTCTCTAAAAATTGCCAACTACGATCTCCTGATTCGTATCGTTCCAAGTAATATCCCCATTCTTTCTCTCCCGGATAATTCAATGCCAATCGACCTGCCTTTAATACAGCTTCAGAACTAACTAATCCCTTATTATTGGTAATTCGAACCAACTGCCCGTCAGGTTTAATAAAAACAAGGGCAGGAACACCCCGCACTCTATAATCTTTTATCAATTGCCTGCCTTCGCCTTCGCCGACATTAACCCTGTGATTAATAAAATTACGATTATAAAAATCACCAACCTGACTATTTTGCCAAACTTGCTCATTTAATATTTCACATTGCTGGCTCCAGTCAACATATAAATAAAAGCACGCCACTTTTTGTTGACGCTGCGCTTCGTTTAGCACCTGCCAATAATCATCGTTGTCACACTGAAACCATTGTGTGCCATGAGCCGATATTTTACCATAAGTAAAGAATAGTAATATGAATGCAAATAAGATTTTCATGCTTGGCGAACATTACTATACAAATAAAACTTATTGTCGAAAAACAAAGGGTTAACACTCCCCCAATCAAGGTTAATTAAGGTTAACGTTGTGATCATACTAAACACAAAGCACTTATATTTACATTATGGAAAGAAATCCTTACTTCAAAAAAAAGCTGCGCATTGTTGTTCTGATGGTAGTAAGCCAGCTTCTGCTTTCCACGTTTGTAGGTTATTGGTTAGTAACGCAATACAAAAATGAGAAACATACACTTAACAGACAGTTGCGAACCCACTATTACGATGTTCGCAGTGAAATGTTTGATCGTGTCTTGTATGAGTCAATCATTACACCAATAATCGAAAACCAGGATAAATCAAACTATAGTAACGTACACTTTAAGGATATTGAGTTGAATGAACAGAAAAAGATTGTTTTGGTACAATCAATTGTTGATTTATTAAATGAAAATGAGAAGTCCTTAGATAAAATATTTGACTATTATACTTCGGTATATCCGCGCACAGAACCTGATGATATTACCCAAAACATCTTAATGACCATCCAGAATTATATCTTTCAGGCAGGTATTCGTTTACCTTATCAGTTTATGGAAGATGAAAAGGATTTAGTGTTTATTAAAATTGATGAAGAACTTTTTAAGAAACTTTACCTGCTTCGTTTGGAATACAATGATATACAAATAGAGGCGCAGTGGTTTGATAAATCGCAACAATTAATTCCTGATGAAAAAACATTATCTGTCAACAGATATCTGCCCGATAATGAAACTATAGAAGTTGAAGTATTATTTAGCAAATATCGATTACATCTTCTTAAGGTGATATTTGTTCAGATATGTTTTGGTATTATCTTATTAAGTATGACTGCTTTTGCCCTGATTTTCACTTACCAAAGCTATCTTAGACAAATACGATTAAGCGTTCTAAGAACAGACTTTATCAACAACATAACCCACGAACTTAAAATTCCTGTGGCTACGGCAAAAGCTGCTCTCGAGGCTCTACGCAGTTTTGGTATGCAAGCCAATCCCGAAATTATGGCCGAATACCTTGACATGGTAGCCAATGAAATGAATCGTTTGGATGGATTAACGTCTAGAGTTTTGGAACATTCCAAATTAGAAAAACAGGAAAAACACCTTAAAAAGGAATCAACTAATCTTGGCAATTTGATTCAACAGTGCCTGAATAATATCAATCCTCTTTTAACAGATAAGAATATACAGCTTAAATATAACAGACCTGATGAAGAAATTACTTTAAACCTCGATGCACTATACATTGAAGGAGTAATAAAAAACCTGCTTGATAATAGCATTAAATATGGAGGCAATAATACGGAAATCAATATTGACCTGGACCTAATGCAACATCAGGCAGTAGTAGCTATCAGCGATAATGGTCCCGGTATACCTGAAGGATATATCAATAAAGTATTTGATAAATTTTTCAGAGTGCCAAAAGGTGATCAGCACAACGTTAAAGGTTTTGGCTTAGGACTTAGTTTTGTTGCTTTGGTTATAAAGCAGCACAATGGTACAATAACGGCGGAAAACTTAAAGGAGGGTGGTTGTCGCTTTACAATTAAACTTCCTCTTGAAAACTAACTTGGAACGACTAAAATCAGAATAGGATGAAAGCAAAGATTTTTTACGTTGAAGATGAACCAAACCTGGGTAAAATAACCTTCGACACACTTAAACTGCAAGGCTTTGAAGTGGTTTGGGAAACAGACGGTGGTAAAGTGATGGAACATTTTGATTCATTTATGCCAGATATTTGTGTGTTGGATATCATGCTTCCCAATGTTGATGGTCTGTCACTTTGTCAACAAATAAAAAGTCGCTTTCCGACCTTACCTATTATCTTTTTAACTGCTAAAACAGAGACAGAAGATCTCGTTCTTGGGTTTGAAGCCGGAGGAACAGATTATATGCGTAAACCCTTCAGTATTGAAGAATTGATTGTGAGAATAAAAAATCAACTGGCAATTCATAAAAATCAGACAATTGCTCCACACGAGAATGATGAAATTACGATTGGGAAATACAAATATTTACCGCAACGCTATGAATTAATTGCACCCTCCGGAACCATTAACCTCTCAAGCCGCGAGGGTGAACTGTTACAGATGATGGCGGGTAAAGGTTCACAAATTATCGAACGCAAGAACTTATTGTTGACAATTTGGGGTGATGACTCTTTCTTTAACTCACGCAACCTCGATGTTTATATTAAAAAGCTTCGTAATTAC
>NZ_CEXQWX010000030.1:0-46361 GCF_982718395.1 Carboxylicivirga sp. | reverse complement strand
GCTCTTCCGATCTAGGACGAAAGGTTGCTGTTTGAATCAACTCGTTTTCAGATAAGTTAAACTCTAACCAGGCTTCTCCGGGCAATCTCATTTCAGCATATAAAAGCAGGCGACCTTCAGTTTTGTCGGCATAAACAACCCGCCAGAAATCAATGACATCGCCATTGTTGATCTTTGTTCTGTGTGTTCGTCCTCTTCTTAAGCCCACGCCACCATATAATCGATCGATAAATCCCCGCAATTGCCATAACCAGTTGGCAAAATGCCAGCCGGTTTCGCCACCAATACGCCATATTCTTTCAAGGCATACAGAAGGTTTAGTCATCTTTTGGAATCTTTTATCTATAAAACACCCGTAAGTTGGTATTTCAATAAAATCAGATAGTTTAAAATCAAGATTGTTGACCACTAGTGCATCTTTCCAGCTTGAAAGAATCTGTTCATCCTTGATTTCACCAAAAGCGGCTTTTAAAGCATCAGTATAACTAATCGGTGATATATCAAGCAACTCATTAATTAAACTATTTCTGCAAACAACTTCTACTTTCATACTGTCAACCAGAGAAGTAGCCAGTTTATAAGATGTAGAAGTGATAAAATACAACCAATAGGACGACAGTCGTGGAGTCATTACCGGAACAACATGAATATATCGTTTCAGCTTTCTGACTCGAGAATACCCGAGCAACATTTGTTTATATGTCAGTATGTCGGGACCACCGATATCAAAGCTGGCATTATAAGTTTGAATATTTCCAAGACAGGCAATCAGAAACCGGATAACATCAGATATTGCAATGGGCTGGCAATGTGTATTGAGCCATTTAGGGGCAATCATTACGGGAAGTTTTTCTACTAAGTCACGTATGATTTCAAAAGAAGCACTACCTGAACCAATAATAATTCCGGCCCTTAAGGTTGTCAGCTTATATGTACCTTTTGCAAGTTCTAATTCAACATTTTTACGCGATTGCAGATGAGGAGAGAGCTTTTGTTCGTTAATAATTCCACTTAGAAAAATTACCTGTCGGACATTTGTACTATCAATAGCCTTTCGGAAGTTAATGGCAGACAATTTCTCTTTGTCCATATAGTTTTTATCACTCGACATTGAATGAACCAGATAATAAGCAACATCAATATCTTTCGGTATCTTTTTTAATGTTTCAGCTTTGGTAAGATCGGCTTCAATAATCTCAATAAAGGGATAAATGGATTCAGGCGCATGAAAGCGGTATTGGTCACGAACAAGACAATAGACATAATGCCCTTGTTGCACAAGGGCTGGGAGTAAACGTTTACCGATATAACCATTTGCACCTGTTAGTAAAACCTTCATGCCTATTATAATTCATTGAAGGCCTAATTGTTCATTAATGAGTGTAAAAAGATGAACAATAAGCTTTATTTGTTCATTTTGCGCTCAAGAATCGGGTGTAAAAACACAGCAGCCAGTATAACAATGGTCCCGGCATAAAACCCCATTGACATAAATTCACTTTTCCCAAAGATGAAAAAGGCCAGTAAAATGCCGTAAACAGGTTCCATATTAATTGCTAAAACGACCGAATAGGCCGATAAAACTTTCATTACATCAACAGCTACAACAAAGGCATACGCGGTGCAAACAACTCCTAATATCAGGATATACAAGACATCTGTGGAAGTTGGCATTAACAAATCAAATGGCAATACATCGGTCACTAATAGAAATATACCAATACTGATAAAGCCACTGATCATCTCGTAAAAACTTATTGTAACAGGATAGTGTTTATTAATAAAAGATTTGTTTAAAACTGTAAATAAGCCTGCTAAAAATGCAGATAGTAAGGCTGTTATAATTCCCTGCCAATAATGCATTTCAAATTGGAAAATCATGTATAAACCACCAACTATCAACAATCCGATAAAGACTTCAATCCACTTAATCCTTTTTTTGAATATGATAGGTTCAAGAAAACTGGCAAAAAGCGTGACGGACGCCATACAACCAAGCGTAACAGATACATTGGATATTTTAACAGCATGGAAGAAGGTAATCCAATGAAAGGCCACTACTAGACCAACACCCATGATTTTAAGGATCTGGCGGTGTCCAATAGCAACAGGTATTCTTTTAACCCAAATAAATCCACCTAAGACAGCAAAAGCGATAAACATTCTGTACCAGACCAATTGTGGAGCCGGTAATGAGATTAAATTTCCGAGAATCGCTGTAAAACCATAAAGTAAAACAACAAAATGCAACTTTAAGTGGTTCTTAAATAGTGTGTTCATGAAATCGCTTTCGAAAAGAGTTAGAATGATTCGACAAAAATAGAAATTGTTTCGTTGTGACACATTAAATTTGTAATTCATCAATTAACCTGGAAAATTAATTATTAAACAGATTATGAAGAAATTGACAAACAAATGGCCGGTTCTGATTAGCTCAATGTTACTGTTGGCTATCGTTTATGGATGCTCCACTGTACCAATTACAGGGCGAAAACAACTTAATCTGGTTTCAGATTCAGAAATGATGGCGATGAGTTTTAGCCAATATGATCAGTTTCTGAATGAGAATAAATTATCAACCGATAAAAAACAAACAGAACTTGTTAAGAAGGTTGGTCAGCGTATTGCCAAAGCTGTTGAAAAATACATGACTGATAATGGCCATGCCAGTCATATTAAAGATTTCGCATGGGAATTTAATCTTGTTGAAGATGATACACCCAATGCCTGGTGTATGCCAGGTGGTAAAGTGGTGTTTTATACAGGTATTCTTCCATATACAAAGAATGAGGAAGGTTTAGCTGTTGTGATGGGGCATGAAATTGCGCATGCGGTAGCCAAGCATGGTAATGAACGTATGAGTCACCAGATGGGTGTTCAGATGGGAGGTGCCGCACTTTCGGTTGCGATCAACGAAAAGCCGGAAGAGACCAAAGCCATTTATATGGCAGCTTTTGGTTTGGGCTCGCAAGTTGGTTTTATGTTACCATATTCAAGGACACATGAAACTGAAGCTGATAAAATGGGCTTGATTTTTATGGCAATGGCCGGGTATAATCCACAGGCAGCAGTTCCTTTTTGGGAGCGTATGGCTGAAGGTGGTGGACAAAAACCACCTGAGTTTCTAAGTACTCACCCTGCAGATGATACTCGTATTCGTAATTTGCAAGAATATATGCCTGAAGCATTGAAATACTACAAGAAATAATTTAGAGAGCGTCCATTGGGGCGCTTTTTTTCTACCTGAATTAAGCATTGGAAATGTTAATGGTATTATGAAAGAGTACTAAAAATTATAACCAATGCTCACTGATGGAGCCACAAATTTATCCAAACCGAATACCATATTAGCACCTGCTCTGATAATCAATCCTCCGGCTTTTTGATACCGGTACATCAATGGTACAAAAACACCATATGCAACCAGGTTATTATCTTCATAGGTATAGTCATTGATACTGATAATAGTGCCTGCACCAAACTCAAGATGGTGATTTTTAAGAGAAGCAGTTAGCCAGTTTATTGAGAAAGGTATATTTATGGTTTTATCAAAGTCACTTGAAATGCCAATACGGAAAGAAAGTCTGTAAAGCTTATCCAGGTATCGCTCGTAATTAAGTGTTGGATAGCCATAATTGTAGTCTGATGAATTCATTATAAACCCTTCCACATAAATGGCATTGGCTTTGAAGCCAGTATAGTCATTAAATACTACTTCATTATTTTGACTGCGTGCCTGAGTAGTTGCAAACCATAACAAAGCTAATATCAACAATATGCTTTTCATTCAATAGATCTAATGGCGATTAAAGAGGTATCAGGCAGGTTATGAACTTAATACTTCAATAATCTCCAAAAGTTACATCAGCAGCCGGAAAGGAACTAATTTGGTATTAGTATAAATAGCGAATACAATTTGTTTGATGCTTCCTATGAATTGTGTAAATTCATCATTTAATGAAATAGAAACTGTTTAAATTTTGTTTTTGTGAGTCAGTTTGGATGAAACAACTTTCAGCAGAGCTAATTAAGTTCTCAGACAAGGCAAAATTGATGCGAAACGTAAGTTCGTGAATACCATTAAAAACAATTACGGATGAACAATAGCATCGCTATTTAAAGATTTTTTGCAGAGGTATGAGGGCTTAAGTCGCCAAAATAAACCGAAGGATAAAACTTAAACAGTTTCTAAAAGTGTATCGCTGATTTAACACATCTCTAAACAAAATAACATGCAAAACAGATGCAATTGGTGTAAGGGGTCTCAATTATACATGGATTATCATGATAATGAATGGGGTACTCCATTACACGATGATGATAAGCTATTTGAATTTCTTATTCTCGAAGCTTTTCAGGCAGGATTAAGCTGGTCAACGATTCTTAATAAGCGTGAGGCATTCCGTGAAGCCTTTGATGGATTTGATGCCGTTAAAATTGCTGCTTACAACGATGATAAGGTAGCCGAGTTGCTTCAAAATGCCGGTATTATCCGCAACCGTATGAAAATTAATGCGGCTATTAAAAATGCCAAAGTGTTTTTAGAGATTCAGAAGGAGCATGGTTCGTTTGATCATTACATCTGGCAATTTGTTAATCACAAGCCGATTGTCAATCAATTTAAAGATGATTCGGAAATACCAGCCACGTCAGAGATCTCTGATCGCATGAGCAAACAGCTCAAAAAGGATGGGTTTTCGTTTGTGGGGTCCACCATTTGTTATGCCTATATGCAGGCTACAGGTATGGTTAATGACCATGTGACAAGTTGTTTTCGTTATGCAGTGGTGAACAATTAAAAGGCCTCCAATTATGGAAGCCTTTTAATTATTGGGTATAATATAACCTACTGATTGTGCACCTTTACCGCTTCTTCCATAAGAACAGGGTAAGTATATCCGGCACCAAAATCTTTGTTTAAACTTATTTTACCAACGAAAGTAACCACTTCACCTACCTGGCATGTTTCCAGTGTGGTAACCGTTAAATCAAAATCACCATCGTAACTGGAACCATCCTGAATATGTACCCAGTTAACACCCAAAATACCATCATTCACTTTAACCACTTCGCCTCGGATGGTAATTTGTTGGTTTCCATGTTCGGCTTTGCGTTGGTATACTTGTGCAACACTTAGCGCACCGGCTGGCTGCTCTATTGATATGTCTTTTTTGGCAATGCCCGATGTTTTATTCAGTTTTTTACCGGCAGATTTAACATTAGTTTTATCCGCAACATCCCGAATGCCTTGTACAAAATAAATTGTTTCAAAAACGCGTCCTAAGGATTTGCTTTCGAAGTTCTTCATTTCCAATCCCTCATCATAAAAAAAGGTTTGTCCTTGTTCAACCTCTCGCTTGGGAATAGCAATCCAGTTTTCTATTTTATCTTCTTTAGCTAAAATATAAGTATACGAAGGCGTTTGAATCACTTCACTGGCCGTAGCTTCATGTGTTCCAGGTGCCAAATTTGCTGTCGTTTTATTATCCTTCTTCTGGCTGGTTTGGCAAGCCATTAATATAAACATGAATAAAAGAAGAGTCGATAATTGTATTTTGTACATGCTGATGAATTTTTAATTACAAACTACAAACAATAACCGACAATGAAAGTTCAGGATATAGACACAATTGAACTGAGTAAGTTGGACAGCCTCATAATATTGACAATGTACCTTTAATAATGTACACACAGCTGTTTAGTACATTAATTAAAAGGAAAAATAAATACTGGTTGTTAACTATTTTTCTGTTACTTTTAAGCAACCTAATTATTGTAAAAAGATGATTCGTAAAGCTACTCTTAGTTTTTTAATTATTATGCTGGCTGGATTTCAGTTGATTGCTGAAGAAAGTTACAGCATAAAAACGCAAGTTTATACTTATAAAATATTCCGGGAAATTGGAAGTACATCATGGATTCATACGCAGGAAGCATTCGCTGAGGCTGAAGCTATGGATGCAGATGTTATACTCTTACACATGAATACTTATGGTGGCCAGGTTGTATTTGCCGATTCTATTCGTACCAAAATATTGAATAGTCATATTCCTGTTCACGTATTTATTGATAACAATGCTGCATCGGCAGGAGCATTAATTTCCATTGCTTGCGACAGTATTTATATGCGACCGGGTGCCAACATTGGCGCCGCAACAGTGGTGAATCAGAGCGGGGAGAAGATGCCTGATAAATACCAGTCATATATGAGGTCAACTATTCGTGCAACAGCGGAAGCACATGGTAAAGACACCATAGTATCAGGTAAAGATACTACTTACGTGTGGCGCCGTGATCCCCACATTGCCGAAGCTATGGTGGACGAAAGTATTTATATTGAAAATGTTGTTGACACTGGTAAAATACTGACCTTTACTACACTTGAAGCTATCGACAATGGTTTTTGTGAAGGGCAGGCCAATAACATTGAAGATGTGTTGAAACATCTTGATATCGATGAGTATGAAATAACCACTTTTAAACCTTCATTTTACGATGGATTAAAGGGCTTTTTAACAAGTCCAATACTGCAAGGGATTCTGATTTTAGTAATTATGGGAGGCATCTATTTTGAGTTACAAACTCCAGGAGTAGGTTTTCCTTTGTTAGCTGCTTCCATTGCCGCAGTTCTGTATTTCTCACCACTTTATATTGATGGACTGGCTGCCAACTGGGAGATCGTTATTTTTATTATCGGACTGGTGCTCATTGGACTCGAAGTCTTTGTAATACCCGGCTTTGGTGTAGCCGGAGTTTCAGGAATTGTGTTGGTAGTTGGTGGATTAACTTTAAGTCTCCTGGATAATGACCTGTTTAATTTTGATGGCGTTGGTTTTAATAAATTACTGGAGGCATTAGGTATAGTTCTTTCAGGTTTATTTGGCTCTTTATTAGCTATTATCTATCTCAGCAAAAAACTATTATCATCATCCACATTTGGAGCCAGGATTGCATTGCAAACCGAAGAAAATGTGGAGATGGGGTACATTGGTGTTGAAGCATCTTTGGGCGACTTAGTTGGAGAGGAGGCGATTGCTTTCACTACATTACGTCCATCAGGTAAGATTATAATTGCTGACGAACAATATGATGCAGTGGCAGAAACTGGTTATATAGAAAAAGGAGAAAAAGTAAGAGTAACCCGATTTGTTCATGGTCAATTATACGTCATGCTTCAAAAATAAGCTGAAGATTTTGACATGAACAATCTAATTAACTATACTTGTATTTAAATTACTGAAAAATGACAAATCAATTATTTCATTCTTATTGGTGGCATTGCTGTACTTTGAACAAGGTGGAATAGTTGGTTGATGAATAAAATATAAGAAAGCCGTAGGATTCCACCTGCGGCTTTTCTTTTATATAGTATTATTAACTGCAACCTGATGATCATTAAAAATCAAAGGTTTAAAAACAATTTAAATGGACAAATCATTATTAGCCAATGAGGTGATGCCTAACGCAGAAGGCTTTTTTGGTGAGTACGGCGGTCGCTTTGTACCACCAATGCTGGAGCCTATTATGCAGGAGATTACCGAGGCGTACGAAAAAATTAAAGATGATCCGGTGTTTAAAGAAGAGTTATATTACCTTCAGAAACACTACACAGGACGCCCATCACCGGTATTTCATGCCAAAAACCTTTCCGATAAGATGGGCGGAGCGCAAATTTACCTTAAGCGCGAAGATTTAAATCACACAGGAGCACATAAAATCAACCATTGTCTTGGTGAAGCATTGTTGGCCAAAAAGATGGGCAAGAAAAAGATTATTGCCGAAACAGGTGCCGGGCAGCATGGTGTGGCTTTGGCTACGGCTGCTGCATTAGTTGGATTAGAGTGTGATATCTATATGGGTGAAGTGGATATTTACAAAGAACATCCAAACGTGGTGCGTATGCGTATTTTGGGTGCTAATGTAATTCCAGCTACTCATGGCTTAAAAACATTAAAAGAAGCTGTTGATTCAGCTTTTGAAGCCTACCTGAAAGATCCGGTTAATCAATTGTATGCTATTGGTTCGGTAGTTGGTCCACATCCTTTCCCGATGATGGTGCGCGACTTCCAGGCAGTAGTTGGACGGGAAGCCAAAGAGCAGTTTCAGGAAATGACCGGCAAATTACCTGATAACCTCATAGCTTGCGTTGGTGGTGGTTCAAATGCAATTGGATTGTTTACAGCTTTTCTTGAAGATAAAGGCGTTAATATCTATGGTGTTGAACCATCGGGCACCAGCTTTAATACCGGTGATCATGCAGCTACGCTAACATTGGGAAAACCTGGAATGATCCATGGTTTTAAATGTTATTTGCTTCAGGATGAAAAAGGCGAACCGGCACCTGTTAACACAGTAGCATCCGGATTGGATTATCCCGGTGTTGGTCCCCAGCATTCATATCTAAAAGATATAAAACGCGTGAGCTACGAAACAATTTCTGATAAAGAAGCCATTGATGCTTTTATGCAACTGGCACGTTTGGAAGGAATTATTCCAGCCTTGGAAAGCTCACACGCCGTCGCATACGCGCTTAAACTGGCACCAAGCCTTTCAAAAGACCAAACCATTTTGGTAAATCTCTCGGGACGTGGCGATAAAGATATCGACTATGTGGTTGAGAAGTTTGGTAAGGATTATGGGATAGAAGAGTAGCAAAAAGTTAAAAAAAGAATAAAGCCTGTCAGGAAGAGAATCCATGACAGGCTTTTGTTTATTTAGCAAAGCGGTAAGCCAATTTAAGGCCTAGAGTACCCGAAATAAAGTCTCTCAAATCGTTTCTGGTATTAACCGAATAGAATAATGATGGCTGGAAGTTTCCAAATGAATATTGAGCTCCAATATTAACTGCGTCAAACATACGATCTCTAAAATCATTTAAAAAATCATTGGTTAGATTAATTAATCCTTGATAATCAATTCCAAAAGTAAATGATTTTACTTTGTAACCCATTCCTAACATATAACTGACACAAAGGTCATCATCAAGACCAGAATTTGAACCTCCTATTAAATACATGACACCTCCGCTCATAGCGTAAATCCAACCTGATTCTGGATTAGAACTGTATGTACCTTTTACTGCAACTGAAGTAACATCCCAAAGGTATTTTTGAAATTCATACACATTAGCATAGGCGGCATAATCAGCAGCATCGTTGTAATCTTTGGGTGCGGTTGGTAAAAATAGTTGCAGATCAAAGCTGAACACTCGATTCTTTTGCAAGAAACGATTTGATTGTACTCCAATCATTATATTACCTATTGCATTATCTTTTTTAGAAATTACGTCTGGTTCCAGGTAGCCGTATCCATAACCACCTCCGTATCCATAATAATACGATTCAAACTCATATTTAGCAAAAAGCAATGGTATTGATGCTTGTACATTCCAAGTACGATTAATAGGGTATGAAAATGCAATATCGTAACCACCACTGAGCAATCCTTGTTTATCCAAAGATTTATAAAAGGGGTGAAGGTATCTCAGTTCAATTTTAGGAACTGAATCACTTGGTGAAAATAATTGTGTTGACTGAGCTTTACCGATCGACGCAGTAAAGGAAAATAGAATAGTCATCAGGATGACACGCGTGAATTTAATCATAAATCAATTATTTGGTTAGAATTTACGTGAATGTACAAAATATTTACCCGATTTATTCTCTACTTTTGCATCAAAATAGCGGTATAGTGACTTTCAATCCATACAACATAGATTTACCAATTACTGAGATCATTGATGATGTAAAAGGCCATTTAAATACGGGTAATACGCTCATTGTTAATGCGCCACCAGGAGCAGGGAAGAGTACCTTGCTTCCTTTAACATTGATGGACGAAGCATGGCTTGGTGGGCAAAAGATTATTATGCTTGAGCCGCGTCGACTGGCAGCTCGCACCATTGCTATGAGGATGGCTGAGTTAATTGGAGAGAAGGCTGGTCAGCGAATTGGTTACCGAATTCGTTTTGATAATTGTGTAAGTGAAGCAACACAATTGGAAGTAGTTACAGAAGGTATATTGACACGAATGTTGCAAAGTGATAATGCGCTTGAAGGTGTTGGATTGATCATTTTTGATGAGTTTCATGAGCGAAGTCTTTTTGCTGATGTAGCACTGGCTTTATCGCGTGAAGCACAACAAGTGCTGCGTCCTGATTTGCGCCTGATGATAATGTCAGCCACTTTGGATATGCCGCAGTTGACTAAACTCTTAAACGCCCCATCAGTAATTAGTCAGGGACGACAATATCCTGTTAAAATAATTCATGAAGGTGAAAATGATGTGATGATGTTGCCGGAATTAACTGCTCGCATGGTAAGTAAAGCAGTAAAAGAGCAGGACGGGGATATTCTGGTTTTTCTACCAGGAGAAGCTGAGATTAAGTCATGTGAAGCGATTTTAAAGAAACGTCATTCCCAATTATCCATTCATCCTTTATACGGGCAATTGCCACCTAATAAGCAATATGCGGCCATTATGCCACATTGTGATGGTAAGCGAAAAATCATAATAGCAACTTCCATTGCCGAAACCAGTTTAACCATTGAAGGTGTTAAGGTAGTGGTGGATTGTGGTTTTAGCAGAACTTTGAAGTTTAATCCGAACTCCGGCTTGTCACGACTCGAAACTGTTGATATAACATTGGATTCGGCCGATCAGCGGGCCGGACGAGCGGGACGCCTTGGTCCGGGGGTATGTTACAGGATGTGGAGCAAAGCTACGCATAATCGATTACAAGAACACCGAACTCCTGAAATTGAAGAAGCTGATTTAGCAACATTGGTATTGGAGATGGCTCAGTGGGGTGTTGATGATATCAATCAGTTGACCTGGTTAACGCCGCCACCAAAGGGACACGTGGCACAGGCAAGTGATTTATTGCATCAATTGGATGCTTTGGAAAATAATCGAATCACCACCCATGGTAAAGCAATTCATCGCCTACCTTGTCATCCGCGATTGGCACATATGTTGTTAATGGCAGAAGAGGAAGATTTAACTGTCTTGGCCTGTGATATTGCTGCTCTGTTAGAAGAGCGAGACCCATTGGGTAAAGAAGCAGGTATTGATCTGAATAAACGCATTGATGCACTGCGTCGTCATCGCTTGGGTGAACTCAAGAACAAAAAGCTTGGGCGAATAGCAAAAATGGCTGAGCAATACCGTCGTTTGTTGTCTGTTGAGGAAGAAAATAACCCGGTTGACCCATATGAAACGGGACTCTTATTGGTTTTCGCCTTTCCGGAACGTATTGCCCATGCCAAGCCGGGTAATAATGCACAGTTTAAACTAGCCAACGGAAGCATTGCAGTAGCCGGACACGAGGATGACCTGGCCCATGAAGGCTGGTTGGCTATTGCCAATGTCAATGCAAGAGATGGTTTGGGAAAAATATTTCTGGCTTCGCCATTGAACCCGCAGGATTTGGCACCGATGGTTAAAAGTATCAATTCGGTTAGCTGGGATACCAAACGAGGTGGTTTTAAAGCTCAGACAGAGCTTCGGATTGGCAACATCATCTTGCAGAGTAAACCATTGCAGCATTATGATGAAGCACTTAAGATCAAAGCAATCACCGAAGCAATAAAAAAGGAGGGAAGTTGGTTGCTGAACTTCGATAAAGAAGTGATACAGTGGCAAAATCGTATTTTATCATTGCACCAATGGGATAAGGATAATAATTGGCCAGATGTATCTACAGAAAATCTATTAATTACCAATGAGGATTGGCTGGCACCGTACCTGAATACCATTAAGAAGCCGGAGGATTTAAAGAAGATTGATCTGAAAAATGTATTGCAGCATCATCTGGAATATTCCTTACAGGTGCTGTTGGATGAGTTAGCACCTGATCGAATTAAAGTTCCCAGCGGATCAAATATAAAACTAAATTATCAGGCCAATGGCGATGCACCTGTGCTGGCCGTCAGGCTCCAAGAGGTTTTTGGTATGTTGGAGACCCCAAAAGTGAACAACGGACAGGTCAATGTGTTGATGCACCTCATGTCACACGGATTTAAACCGGTTCAAATTACCAATGATTTAGCCAGCTTCTGGAATAATGCTTATTTCGAAGTGAAGAAAGAACTGAAGGCCAGGTATCCTAAGCATCATTGGCCGGATAATCCTTTGGAAGCTGAGGCCTTAAGAGGCATTAGGAGAAAAACTAAATAGTTTAAGACCAACTGCTACCGCCTGAATTCATTCAACTTAGAAGATTATAAGGTATGGTAAACAACTTAACGATCAAACCAACTCTTCACTTGTAACAAAAACTCGCTAAGCGCTTTTAATGCGCTAAGCGAATAGTGGAGATAACCGGGGTGGTATATTTATTCTTAAATGCATTTGCCCCGGATTATAACGGAATTTTAATTATCCAAGCGGGTGAAACTTTTTTCGTTCTCATTATTTTGCAAATCTACATCATCATTAGTTCGTGGTTCTGCTGCATTTGTCTCTTTGATGGTTTTCTTTTTATAAAGTTCCTCATAAATATCAATTAGAATTGATAAAACTATTATCGCCAGAATATTAATCTTTATGAAGTAATTGATATCAGATGAGTTAAGGTTAAACGTAAAAGTAGAAAAAGCAGCACTTGCATTAAACTCGAATCCATTTGTGAAGTCAACACCAATTGTGGTCTTTACACCAGAAAAGAACTCATATGTATATCTACTAATTCCAATTGATATTATCTGTAATCCTTGTAATATCGACGAAAATATTAGTCCGGTCTTTAAACTTCCTTCTTTTAATAACAAATTACCTGAATGTATTGAAAGACCAAAAAGAAAGAATGCCAGACAGAAGATAAATAAAAGAGGTCCGTTAATTTGTCCGGTTCGAAGGAGTAACCAACCAATTAGACCTAATCCTAATGTACCTCCAATTATCTGATAAATTGCAATAATTCTAATCGTTGTTTTTGTGTCTTTAATTCTAAATTTCATTATTTATCTTAGTTTGTTAATTGCCTTGTTGCTTGGTGCTTAAGAGAATTTAATTAACCTTTCTTTTCACACACCCATATACTTCTTGCAAATTTTTTCCCTTTCTTCCCAACAGCGCAGGAATCAGAAATTCTCAGCCCCGATTTCTCTATTAAAGTTTGAATATCTGATGTAGATACAATAACCACTTGAGGGGCTACTTTAGCTGCTGACTCTATTATGTGCAAAGTATTATCATCATCAGAATGGCTAAATAAATTGTATGGCAAATCAATAATGGCAGCATCATACTTATTGCTGATGTCCTTTATATCGGAGCGATATACATTGGCGGTATAGTCATAGTGGGCAAGGTTTTTTCTCGTTGCCTGACAGGCCTTCCAGTGTATATCACATCCCTCAATGTTAAAGCCTGAAATACAGGCTTCGAGCATGACTGTACCAACGCCACAACCAGCATCTAATAACCTATTGCTTTTGTTGCCTTTGGATGCAATACTGACAAGCGTTTTAGCAATATCCATATTGATAGCACTGCTAAATGAGAAAGGTTTCTTCTTGTGTTTAAACCAGGCGGTGTCATGTTTTACTAAAACTCCGAAATACCAAATGTTTTTGTAATAGCATATTGAGTAAGTAATTGATGGGCTAATATAATCGGGGTCACCTTCTATGCAATAGCCAACATCTTTTAGCTTATTAAGCCTTTCGGCATATCCGGTAGAATCACCATCCAACACCAGGTATTCAGCTTTAAAACCATCCATATGAATGTTCTCCTGCCTGATGTTTTCCAACAATGCGGAATAGTCTTCTGCTGATGTAATAATTTCAAACCGGCTTTTAATAAAAGGACTTATTGAGGGATCAACTTTGATATTAGAAAACAGCAAATTGTTTTTTTCTTCCTGATTAAATATTTGTCTTGATTCCAGCTTGCATAATTCGTCGTTATGGATGTCGTACTTAAAGGAATAAATATAGTTGTGAGTGGGCATATACTTATTTTCTTTTAACTTCAAACTTGTATTTTATAGTTCTGGATTTAAACCAATCATCTTTCCACTCTAAGAAAATACTATCATTGTGTATTTCCCAATTGATACCTTTGTAATAGAATGGATTTGCTTTTATTCGTTTCATACATTCATTAGCCTTATTTTTCAAGCAAAATTCTATCGTATTTGGCCAATCATAATTCGCACTCATATTATAGCAGCTATCAACTTCGTAAATACCAAATATTGTATAAAACAAGTCCAAATGGTGATCATATTTTTGAAAGACAAAATCCTTTTCTCCCAGGAACATGTGCAATTGATGATGGAATCCAATAGCATCATATTGTTGATACTTCTCATCATTAGTCCAATAGATAAGACTATCACAATTACTTTGGCCATGGCAAATTAATGTAAAAGTCGATAATGTTACAATTGTTAAAATCTTCATTTTTAAACATTTCAAAAGCCACATCATGAGTTTGGCGGTGAAAGCCAAAGATACGAATCATATAAAATAGTCAGCTCAAATTATGCTTTCACACCTGATGTCGCAATAGTAATTACTCATCTTCCTAAGGACATGATATTTGCAACTAACTTTCGCTAAATGAAACTACCAATTGAACAATGTAATCAACCTTCTTTCCTGAAATTTCCGCAGGGGTCCAGCCATCCTTATTTTCTCTTATATAATTACAAATTTGGTTGTCAATAACAGGAAAATCAGTGTTTTCTATAAACTGTAAATCTTTAATTTCACCATGCTTATCAAGTATAAACTCAATTATACAAATCCCTTCAACAAATTTCTCTCTACCCGGGTTTATTGGATAGCTAATACTTCCAAGTAGTTGGGCATAATAGTTTTTTAAGGATTTCTCTTTATGTTTAGGAGCAATTTCCACTTCCATATAAACATCGTTATTACTTTTTACGCCATCTTTCCTCCATTTTTGGGATGTTAAGAATAGATTATTATCATATTCACTTATACTGCTAATTTTTCCATCAGGATAATACTGTATTACTTTTTCATGTTTTACCAACGGAAAATAGGACTTGCAAATACCTTCGCGTAATAAAATATTGTTATAACTATATTCCTTAAAAGAAAATAGTTCTGGCCCAATCTTTTTTACTATAATTTTATAAATCACATGATTACTATAGGGTATTGTATGCCTGTTAAATCCTACACTTTTATTAATGTAGACGCTGTCACAAATTGATTCATATACATTCTTCTTTATTTTCTTCCAATCTTTTTTATAGCTATAATAAGTAACCGATAATTTATCTTTCTTTATTGTTACTTCTGCTTTTAAGAAATCCGAATAAGAGTCTGAGCAAAAAGTTCTATTAAAAAATACTTGTTCTTTAATTTGTGAAGAAGCACTTCCTACAAAAAATAATAAAATAGGAAGCAAGAAGAATATTTTTCTTAGGTCCATGTTTGGTTTGTATTTCTTCTGTTTATTTAATCAATTAAGCATTATCCATTTTCCAAATTGCGCGAAGCCAAAGCGTATTTTAAAATCATCATGGATCTTAAGTCTTGAATATTGGTATTTTTTCTATAATATCAAAACCATAAATCCAGCTTATCAACCCGTTTGATAATAGCACTTTGACTGCGGCCAAGTAACAGGGCAATTTCTTTAACTGTTTTTCCCTGGATATAGAGTTGTTTTAATTCAGCTTCTTCGCTGTGTGACCAGTATTGATTGCTACGAGCCGGTTTTTGTTTAATGGGCTTGAGGCGAACCTTCAGGTTTAATTCATTTGTAACTGTCTGACGGTCGTTAATGTGATAGCTGGCAGGCAATAAAGAGATGGGGATGTGAAGTTTTGATTTAACCCGTGTGGCAGCTACATACAAGAGATTAATCTCTTCGGAAATCGTGCCAGGATTAGTTTCCTGAGCTTTAATAGCAGGTTTCAAATCAATAATTTGTTGCTCATTAATAAAGTCGTCGCACACAAACACCTGATCGTATTCCATACCTTTTGCCTTGTGTACTGTAGAGAAAATCATCTCGGCCTGATCTTTTTGTGTTTCGTCAACACAGCAATCCTTAATTCTGCTTATAAAGAAAGGAATATCCTTATTGTATTTTTCCACCAAATCAACCAAAGCTCTTAATGATGTGTCGGAAGTCTCTTCCAGATAGTCTTTTAAGTGATCAAACGACGGCATGGTTTTAAGCAAATCATCTTTAATCATATGACGCTGTCCATTATACAAGTTTAACACATCATAGATGGAACCACCTTCTTCAGAAAAAGTGTAAGACTGTAGTTGGCCTTCGAAATAGATTTTACTGACATCTTTCTGTTGGATCAGCAATTCAATGGCTTTGGATACAAGTTTACTATTGGACCGGGCCAGAGTAATCCTTGATTGAATGTTACGATGAGTGCCCATACCTTGGATTTTCACCTTGGGCATTTGTCCCAGCTCAGTTTTCAGGCCCAGGATAGAACTCGATAAGCGTGCAATTTCCTGGTTAAAACGAAAGCTCCGGCTCAGATGTAGTTCAGGAAAATCCAACTGCTGAAGGGCATTGGTGGCAAAACGCCAGCCATAAATCTGCTGATGCTGATCGCCAATAACCACTTTAGTAGCCGGTTGTTGCAGGTAGGTATTGAGCATCGCACCAGAAGCATCCTGACCTTCATCAAACAGAATATAATCGTAGGATAGGAGCGGCTTACTCAATTGAAACTGCTTGAGGTAGAAGTCATGAATAATATCAATATCGCCCCGTTGCATTTTGGCCAGAAATACCCGCGTGTAGTGACTGATCGTTTCATAATGCTCGGTAGCAAATGCCAAGCTCTCCATATTGGTGATGGTTTCCAGATAATTAAGCTCCAAAACTTTTTGTGCCTGTGAATTGCAGAAGTAACGCACAAACTGGTAGATGTGGCTGGCAAGTTTCAGATGGTACATATCGCCACCCTTGGGGCTGAGTCCAAGAATTTGAGCGATTTCAAGCGCTTTGTAATCAAAACGTATTTTGTAGCGACGATATGGACTCAGGTATTTATATGCCAAAGAATGAGCTGTTTCTACCCGCACGTTTTGCAGGTTTAATTGTGCCAGCTTTTGCTCGGCCTCCATTTTAACCGATTTGTTAAAGGCCAGGTATAGGATAGAAGCTTTGGGCCGATGAGCCGCATACTGCAGAATTGTGGTTGTTTTACCAGATCCGGCAACTGCATTTACCTTCAGGTTACCTTCGTAATTAATAATGGCTTGTTGTTCGTCACTTAATGTTAACATGCACTATATCTTGATGATCTTCATACAATAAAAAACGCCTGCAAGAGATATAACCTTACAGACGTTGAAATTTCATTAATAATTCGCTTAACTACCAAATACGCGCTTTAAAATATCATTCACCCTGGCTAAAGGATCCTGGCGGATATTGGCTTCCTCTTCAGCAATCTTGAGGAATAAGCCGTTTAGTGCCTGTTCAGTCAGGTAGGCATCCAAATCCACACTCACCGTATTAAGTCCTGCCATCTGTCCAAATGGATTATCAGCAATCTTATTCCACTTGCTGGTTAGCGTCTCCCATGACATGTTAGGAGAGATGCCGGCTGCAATTTCCTTATCAAGTGAAGTCTGGATCTTTGGGTTATATAATTTAAATAACTCATCATAAGTTGATTGTTTCAGATATTGGGTAGCAGCATTGTTCTCACCTTTAAGAATGTTGAATGCATCGGTAATAGTCATTTGTTTAATGGCACCCCAAAAAACCGGGCCGGCATCTTTAGCTGCATCTTCTGCTGCGCGGTTAATGTGCATGATCACATCTTCTATCACTTTATCACCGCCAGGAATTTTAGAAGCGTTTTTTACAATTATATCTGCTTCTTCCGGGAGCATTATTTTTACCAGTTCGTCACCATAATAGCCATTGGTATGACCTAAGCGGGCAGCTGCAGAGTCTGTACCCACACGAAGCGCTTCACGTAGCCCGCTTGCTACTTCATTTTCACTCAAGGGTGCTGATGCATTATAAGCATCCACAACAGCTGTCAATTCGGCACAGGCGGTTAATACAACTAAAGATAAAATGTAGATAATTTGTTTCATAGTGTTTCTATTCATAGTGTTTTGGATGATGTCCGGCTTTATCTCTTTTTATATTTTGGCTTTCTTTTAAAGTTTTTGCGTTTGCTTTTGTTGGCACTACCATTGGATCTTTTACTCTCTTTGTCCGGGAAAAGTTTCTTAATCATATCAAAGCGCTTAAAACTCTTCAGACGCTCTTTAATTTTATCCTGGTATTCTTTCTTATACCAGAAAAGATACATGCGTTGTTGCAGCTTTTCATTCTTAGTTCTCGGTGTATAGGTTTCCTCCAGTGTATAAGGGTGAACACCCGCATAATAGATCACTGTAGCCACCGTCATGGGTGTTGGTGTAAAATCCTGTACCTGCTCAAGCTTAAAATCCAGATCATGTGTTTCACAAGCCAGATTGGCCATATCCAGCTCTTCACTTCCAGGATGACTCGAAATAAAATATGGGATGATCTGCTGGTTGAGTTGCTTTTCTTTGTTGATACGATCAAAATCGGCCTTAAACTTATGAAAGAGCTTAAACGAAGGTTTGCGCATAATTTTCAGTATCTGATCCGATGTGTGTTCCGGAGCCACCTTTAAGCGTCCCGATACATGATGCTGAATCAATTCCTGCATATAAGCCTGGTGGCTTTCCCTTTCTTCTGATGAAGCCATTGAATTATACAGCATATCATAACGCACACCACTGCCAACAAAAGCCTTTTTTATAGCAGGGTGATCACTGACTTCCTTATACAAATCGGTCATGGCACCATGATCAGTATTCAGGTTGGTGCAAATGTTAGGATGGATGCATGAAGGGCGTGTACAACGCTGACAGATACGCAAATTTTTGCCTTCCATCTTGTACATATTGGCACTGGGACCACCTAAATCAGATAAATAACCTTTGAAACCAGGCATTTGTGTAATGTCATCCACTTCTTTCAGGATGCTTTCTTTGGAACGGGAAGCGATAAACTTCCCCTGATGAGCCGATATAGTACAAAAGCTACAGCCTCCGAAACAGCCACGGTGCATATTCACCGAAAATTTAATCATCTCAAAGGCAGGTATCGGTCCTTTGGCAATATAACGGGGGTGAGGCAACCGTGTATATGGTAAATCAAACGAGGCATCCAGTTCGCCAGTGCTCATTGGTGGATAAGGTGGATTTATCACCACTTTCTGATCGCCTACCACCTGGCTTATACGAGCGGCATTCCACCGGTTTGATTCTTCCTCAATATGACGGAAGTTACGGGCATACTTGATTTTATCTTCCAGGCACTCTTCGTGTGAGAAGAGTTCAATGTCCTTCCAGTTTTTATTTTTGGGTAAATCACTATCATGGTCAAGCAAAAAGGCCGTTTGTGGAATGGTTTTCAAACTTTCCAATGGCACACCACGATCCAACAAGCGTATGATTTCCAGCAAGGGTTGTTCACCCATACCGTATACCATCAAATCGGCTTGTGATTCAGCCAGGATGCTCTGCTTCAATTGATCTGACCAATAGTCATAGTGGGTCACTCGTCTGAGCGAGGCTTCTATACCACCTAATAAGACCGGGACATCCGGATAAAGGTCCTTTAATATTTTGGTATAAACAGCCGAAGCATAGTCGGGGCGCTGACCTGCACGTCCATCAGGCGTATAGGCATCATCAGAGCGGAGACGTCGGTTGGCGGTGTAATGATTCACCATGGAGTCCATGGCACCGGCTGTCACTCCGAAAAAGTAATTGGGGCGTCCCAGTTTTTTAAAGTCTCTCAAATCATCCCGCCAGTTCGGTTGAGGCACGATGGCTACTTTCATGCCGTGAGTTTCCAGCATACGCCCTACCACTGCAGCGCCAAACGCAGGGTGGTCGATATAGGCATCGCCGGTAAAAAGAATTACATCCACACTATCCCAACCGCGTCGTTCAACTTCCTTTGCTGACGTTGGCAGCCAATCTTCCATTCTATTCCTTCGCTCAGTTTTCATCATACGGACAGCAAATGTAGCTGAATTTTAATTATCTTGCTTTTTAAATGGATAACCATGTCGTTAAAAACAAACAATTGTATGATAGGTTAACCATCAAAAGAGTTAAAGGTTTTTTTTTATATTTTAAAACCAATGTTAACTTTGTATTGAAAAATTTGGCCATGACAAATCCAAATAGCGAATTAATTGTTGAGTTAAAAGATAAAATAAACAGACTTGTTCAGCAGTACCAAAGCTTAAAGTCAGAGGTGCAAATGTTGGAAAATGAGAAAGATAAATTGACAAGTCAATTAGAAAATGCATCCAGAGAGTACAATAATCTGGAGCAACGTTTCAACAATTTAAAAATAACGAAAGATTTGGTTACGGGCAGCTCTGAGGCTGTTGAGACCAAAAAACGGATTGGCCAGATTGTGCGGGAAATTGATAAGTGTATTGCGCTTTTAAACCGTTAAGCTAGTTAAATGGACGAAAAACTCTCGATACGTGTAAATATTGCCGATAGGTATTACCCATTACGAATTGATCGTAATGATGAAGAGCGGATTCGTTTAGCAGCTAAACTAATCAACGAAAAGGTTTTACAATATAAACAACGTTATTCGGATAAAGACGTGCAAGATTTTTTAGCGATGGCAACATTGCAATACGTCATTAAATTATTGGAATTGGAAAACCGGCATGATGTTGATCCATTTATTGAAATGGTTCGCGATTTAAATGAGCAATTAGATAATGTACTTTCTGAAAAAACGGATAGGGTTTTTTAGATAAGTATTTGTAGTTTAGAAATTTACCCGCATTGTTTATTTTATTTCTTTAAGAGGAATAAGATAGAATAATGCGGTTTTGTTATATATAAATGCGATAAATATGGAATTATCAATAGTAATAGGAATCGCAATTGGAGCATTATTGTTGGGTGGTTTGGTAACATGGTTGATTATTACCAAGGCATTGAAAACAAGAAGCGAGAAAATTGTGAGAGAAGCTGAGGCGGAAGCCGAGGTAATTAAGAAGGATAAGATTTTACAGGCGAAGGAAAAGTTTTTACAGTTACGTACCGAGCATGAGAAGGAAATCAACTCGCGTAATTCTAAAATGGTAAATGCCGAAAATAAGTTAAAACAAAAAGAGTCGAATCTTTCGCAACGCATTGAAGAAAGCAACCGCAAGAAGAAAGAGGTGGAGGTTATTCGTGAAAACCTGAACGCGCAACTGGAGATTGTTGAAAAGAAAACCGAAGAGGTTAATAAAGCGCATAAACAGCAGGTAGAGCAACTGGAGGCTATTTCAGGAATGTCAGGTGATGAAGCCAAGGAAATGCTGATTGAAAGCATGAAAGCTGAAGCAAAGACTGAAGCCATGTCTTACATCAATGACATTATGGATGATGCAAAGATAAATGCCAATAAGGAGGCAAAGCGTATTGTATTGCAGACGGTTCAACGTGTAGCAACTGAAACGGCCATTGAGAACTCAGTCACCATCTTCCACATTGATTCTGATGAAATGAAAGGCCGTATCATTGGGCGTGAGGGGCGTAATATTCGTGCCTTAGAAGCCGCAACAGGTGTGGAAATTATTGTGGATGATACACCGGAAGCAATTGTGTTATCAGCTTTTGACCCCATGCGTCGTGAAATTGCTCGCTTAGCACTGCATCAGTTGGTGACAGATGGTCGTATTCACCCGGCCAGAATTGAGGAAGTGGTAAATAAAGTTCGTAAGCAGGTTGAAGAAGAAATTCTGGAAACAGGTAAGCGTACTGCCATTGATTTGGGAATCCATGGTTTACATTCAGAGTTGATCAAGTTAGTTGGTAAAATGAAGTATCGTTCATCATATGGACAAAACCTGCTTCAACACTCACGTGAAACAGCTAACTTATGTGCAATTATGGCAACTGAATTGGGATTAAATGCCAAACGTGCCAAAAGAGCTGGTTTACTTCATGATATTGGTAAGGTGTCGGATGAAGATCCGGAATTGCCACACGCTATTTTGGGTATGAAGCTGGCTGAAAAGTTCAAAGAAAAGCCAGATATCTGTAATGCTATTGGAGCTCACCACGATGAAGTAGAAATGACGACAATGATTGCACCAATAGTTCAGGTCTGTGATGCCATCTCAGGTGCGCGTCCTGGTGCACGTCGGGAAATCATTGAGGCTTATATCAAGCGATTAAAAGATCTTGAAAATCTGGCACTGTCATATCCAGGCGTATTGAAGACATATGCTATTCAAGCCGGTCGCGAATTACGTGTGATCGTAGGAGCTGAAAAAACATCCGACAAAGAAGCTGAAGAATTGTCATATGACATTGCCCGTAAAATTCAAACTGAGATGACTTATCCGGGACAGGTTAAGATTACGGTGATTCGCGAAACACGTGCGATCAGTTATGCCAAGTAAGAACAATAATTTATAAAGATAGAAAAGCGACCATTGGTCGCTTTTTTTATTGCTCATTTGACCAATAACATAAAAATAGTGCCGAAAGGCAAAACTAAAAGAAAATGCTTTACTAATTTTACAACTCAAAATTAAAACTATGCCTCAATTAGAAAATAAGAATATATTGGTGACGGGTGGCGCCGGTTTTATTGGGTCCAACCTGTGTGAGAAATTACTTAAACAGAATAACCAAGTTCGATGTCTTGATAATTTCTCGACTGGTAAGGAGCAGAATATTGAGGCTTTTGTTTCCAATGAACGATTTACACTTATCACAGGTGATATAAGGGACATGGACGATTGCATTAAGGCAGTGGATGGTGTGGACATTGTTTTTCATCAGGCTGCTTTAGGTTCTGTACCACGTTCAATAAAGGATCCGGCTACTTCTAATGAAGTTAATATTTCAGGATTCCTGAATATGCTAATTGCCGCCCGAGATAATGATGTTCAACGCTTTGTTTATGCAGCAAGTTCCTCGACTTATGGCGATAGTATACAACTACCCAAGGTTGAAGATGCTATTGGAAAGCCTTTGTCTCCTTATGCTATCACAAAATATGTCAATGAATTATATGCCGATGTATTTGCCCGCTTATATAACATGCAAATTATAGGATTAAGATACTTCAATGTATTTGGCAGACGACAGGATCCTGATGGCGCCTATGCCGCCGTGATACCTAAGTTTGTCAAGTCGTTAATAAATAAAGAGTCACCTGTTATAAACGGAGACGGAACTTACTCTCGGGATTTTACCTATATTGAAAATGTGTTACAAGCCAATGAATTGGCAGCTTTGACAGATAATACAGAAGCAATCAATACGGTTTACAATGTTGCTTATGGACAACGAACTACGCTCAACGAGCTGGTGACTTATTTGCAGGAGTTTTTAAGCGAATTTGATCATTCAATCAAAGAGGTTGAAATTAACTATGGTCCAAACCGGGAAGGAGATATTCCACATAGTCTGGCCTCTATTGATAAGGCTAAGCAGTTATTAACTTATAATCCTAAATATAACATCAGAGAAGGACTGCAAGAGGCGATAGGCTGGTATTGGGAGCATCTTAGGTGATTGTGCCAATATTCAGTAAAGGGAAACTGATCGGAAGCTTGATAAATTTTGTGTGTTCGCGCTTTTTCTATTAAGCGATAGATACCATATTTGTTTTATACAAAACTATAACGGTCTTTGCGTATATATTTCTATGAATAATGATGTGGGTTTCTTGCAAAAATTTATATTTGTATAAAATTTAAACCTATGATCGAAAAATTAACAAAAACCTTAGCTCTGAGCTTGCTTGTAATAACAATGGCAGCCTGTGGTGGAAGTGATGATGATGAAGGGCCAGATACACAAGGCCCATCTGTAGAAATAACCACACCAAATACCACAGATACATATAAAAGAAGTGGAAATTTACCTCTTGAGGCTACTTTTACAGATAATCGTGGTCTGGATAATTGTGAGATCACAATTGACTATGTTGGTGAAATTCCTGGCTCAGCTGAATTAAAAGGTATTGGAACACCTTGGACGCCAGCTGAAAGTAATAAAGTACACACTATCAAATTTAACGATGTAAAGACAAAGGATGTGAATGAATCACAATTGTTTGATATGTCAATTGAACCTTCTTGTTTAAGTGGTGTTTACCGACTGACTTTTGTAATATCAGATAATGCACCGGAACCTAATGTAACAACAGAAACGATTGATATTAAGATTGGAGGTTAGACACTTCAATTCTACAAGATATTAGAGGGCTTCGGCCCTTTTTTTTGATGCAAACATTAATAAAAGACCAATATGTACGATTTTGATAAGCTCATTGACCGATCAGGAACAAATGCATATAAGCTCGATTTAAGAGAACGCTATTTTGGTACGGATGATGTTTTACCTTTATGGGTTGCAGATATGGATTTTGCCGCACCACCGGAAGTTCAGGAGGCAATTCAGAAACGATCTCAGCATGAGGTTTATGGTTATACGATCCGTAAGAGTGAGTTTTCGGATGCAATTGTAGACTGGTGCGCGTATCAACACCAATGGAACGTGAGGGCGGATTGGGTTGAATATTCTCCAGGTGTCGTACCGGCTCTTGCATTTTCAATTCTGGCCTTTTCCAACGAAGGCGATGGAGTGATCATCAACACACCTGTTTATCCGCCGTTTTATTCGGTTATTGCCGATAATGGGCGCAAAGTGATTAAAAACAGTCTGGTTAACTCCGATGGGCGTTACGAAATTGATTTTGATTTACTGGAAAAGCAGGCTGCTAAAGAGAATAACAAGCTGTTTCTTTTATGCTCTCCACATAATCCGGTGGGAAGGGTATGGACTAAAGAAGAATTACTAAAAATCCATGATATTTGTAGCAGGCATAATGTTTTGGTTTTGGCGGATGAAATCCACTCTGACCTGGCGTTGTTCGGGCACAAGCATATTCCTTTTGCCTCCATTGATGAAGAAGCAGCAATGAATAGCTTGTCGTTTATGGCACCTTCGAAAACCTTTAATATTGCTGGTTTTAGTACCTCCTATGTGGTGAGTGCGAATCCTGAACTGTTGAAGGGGTACAAGACTACCCAAAATCGCCTTCAATTGCATATGGGGCATCTGTTTAGTAGTATTGTTTTGACTTCAGCGTATAATGAAGGACGCCAGTGGCTGAAAGAACTAAAACATTACCTGGAGCAGAACATTATTTTAATGGAGGAGTACTTTAAAGAAAATTTACCTGAACTCCATTTTTACCGTCCGGAGGCTACTTATTTAATCTGGATTGATTTCCGAAGCTGGGGATTAAATCAGAAAGAACTAAAAGAATTTTTGATCAATAAAGCCAGGGTAGGATTAAATGACGGTCAGACTTTTGGTTTGGAAGGCCGGGGATTTATGAGGCTCAATGTGGCCAGTCCAAGAGCTTTGATTCAACGGGCTTTAACTCAGATAACAGAAGCAAGAAAATAAGCATGTTAAAGCACAGCCTTCCATTGGTAATATGCCTGATCTGCTTGTCAGGATGTGGTGTTTATATGACTTATCCGTCCTTGAATAATAGTGCCAGGTGGAAGGTTGTGGCACACAATGACACTTTATTATTTAGAGCATCCAATGCAAAGTGGAGGATCGACTCGGTGCTAAATGACGATAGCAAACAGGTGTATCATCATACAGAGTTATCGTCGTTTAAATTACCAGCTTCTGAAATGCGACCGGGCATTAACGATGTTCGTCTGACATTTTTCGTTAATGGAAAAAAGAAGCGTGTGCTTGAACATGTCTTTATGGTTTCGGATATTGAACCGAAGCAGGTTCGCGTAGATAACTACCGGTTTCTGCCACATGATGAGATGGCTTTTACGCAGGGACTGTTATGGTGGGATGGTCACCTATATGAATCAACGGGGCTGGTTGGTGAATCTTCATTACGTATTATTGACCCGGAAAATGGAAGTATAATTCGCAAACAGTCATTAAATCCGAAAATATTTGCCGAAGGAATAGCCTTGCTTGATACGAAGTTGATACTTTTGACGTGGAAGGATGGTGAGGTTTATGAGTTTGACAAAGACTTAAATGAAACTAATGTTTTACCGTACGAACAGGAAGGATGGGGATTAACGCAAGAAGCTGGCAGACTGATTGCCTCCAACGGAACAAACGAACTGTTAATGCTTTCGTCGCTTTATAATAAGAAAGACAGCTGCCTGGTTTATAACCACCGGGGACCTGTTCAATACCTCAATGAACTGGAATGTATAAAAGGTTTTATTTGGGCCAATGTTCTTGGGGTCGACCGCTTAGTTGTAATCAATCCAACTACCGGAAAAGTTGAGATAGAGGTTGATGTTGGACCATGTATTGATCGAAAGCAATATCCCAATGCAGGTGTATTGAACGGTATTGCCTATGACCCTCATCAGGAACTGGTGTACCTGACTGGTAAAAACTGGCCATATATTATTGTTTGGCACCCACCATTCTTTGATAAATGAAATAAATAAGCTATGTTTGTTAACAATTGTTAACAATTTGCAACAGGAAAATATCTACGTTTAATGATCAGATGGTCTCTCAGAATATGCCTTCTCTTTCTGATGATTAGTGGCAGGGTATCTGCCCAATCCGATGTTAAGGAGTTAGAGTTGTTATTGCGAATATTTCCGGAATTAGATGAAGATCAGGATAGTATACCTGATGTTGGATTCGTATATTTTGACCGTAATGGACACATTACCAGGTTAAGGATCAATGGAGCTTTGGATCAGGATACATTGGTAGCTGATTTATCGTTCTTGCCCAAACTGGAACAATTAAGTATTGCCAATAACCGGCTCTCGTATTGCCAACTTAAGTTTGGATCTGGCAATAAACTGAAGGTATTGAACCTTACTGAAAATAGTCTGGAAAAACTGAATGTTGATTTTACTGAATTAAAAGTGCTTCAGGAACTGGAACTATCGGGTAACCAGTTATCTGATTTTCAACATTCTTTTGCTGCTAATAGTGCATTAAGACGAATCAATATCATTAAAAATCAACTAAGGAGTTTTGAGATTGATTATAGCCAACTGCCAAATCTGCAGGTGTTATTACTGAGTTATAATCAAATCGAAACTTACAAGCATAAGGCTGGTAAAACAAATAGGATCCATACTCTTTTTATCGACCATAATCAACTAAAAACTTTTAACAGCAATATTAGTGAACTTAAAGGCTTGCGTGAACTAAATCTGTCGAATAATAAGATAAGTGAATTTGATCCGGATTTAAGCAATTGTCGCGCATTGCAACGACTGGCGTTAAGTAATAATGAACTGCGCCATTTCGATTTTGATCTATCCGGGTGTACAGGTTTAACCGGACTTTACCTGGCTTCCAACAAGATAGAATCTTTTAGTACTTCGTTAAAAGCGTGCAGGCAGTTACAGGTACTCGATTTATCCTTTAATGAGTTAACGGAATTCACGAGCGAGTTGAAATACAATCCCCGGCTTTTTAAACTGCTTCTAAACTCTAACCGTATTGCTGATTTTAAAGTTGATTTGAGGTATTCTAAGGCTCTAAGAGAGATTGATTTATGGGGTAATAATCTCTATAAGTTTGATGTTAACATCAATGCTTGTAAAAACCTTGAGATCATCAATCTTGGAAATAACAATCTGGAATTTTTTGCACCATCATTGCGCTATAATACCAAACTAAATAAGCTTTTTCTCGGAAATAATCGTCTGTCAGTCTTTAACCAGCGGCTGGGTAATCACAGATACCTGGAAACACTGGTGCTCAGGAATAACAGTTTGTATGAGTTTAGCGTGCAACTGAACCGGTGCACTGCAATAAAACGCGTCGACCTGTCTTATAATGAACTAAGTGAGTTTAAGTACGATTTAAGCACTTGTCCGGAATTAAAACATCTGGACATCAGCAATAATGAAATCACTGATTTTCAAGTTGATTTCAGACGTAATTGGAAACTGGAGGTACTTAAGCTAAATGGTAACCAAATAAGTCAGTTTGATGCTAAGTTATTTCATTGTCCGAACCTGAAAGAGGTGGAGCTTTCACACAACCTGTTGCAACATTTTGATATTGATTTGCTTAATCAACACCGCCTTGAGGTATTGGCACTTAATAATAACAAGATCAATGAAGTAAAACTTAAATTATTTAATTGTCGTGACCTGAAACGACTGGATTTATCACACAACCAAATTGATACGTTTAACCTTGATCTGAGAGCTAACCACAAATTGGAAGTACTTAAGTTATCCCATAATAACCTGCAAAGATTTTCTGATCTTAAGGTAAACGGTTTTCGTATGAAGGTGCTGGACTTAAGCTATAATAAACTCAGTCACCCGAATATTAACTTTTACCTGTTTCCACAATTGCGGGAGCTGAACCTCAGAGGCAATTTTATTTCACGTTTTAACTATAACCTGCGTAATAATGAGCAATTAGTATATCTTGATCTGGGAGAAAATTACCTGAGTTATATTGAAAGTAAGCTGAACTATTGTCCGCGTCTTCGTTATCTGATATTGGATCACAACGATTTCAGACAATTTACCCATAATCTGGATAGTTGCAAATTCTTGCATACGTTTGATTTGAGTCATAACCGGTTGGAATATATTGCAACACGCGTTGGAAAGATGCGGAAATTAAGGCACCTGGATTTATCGAATAACCAATTGGCCAACATTTCCATTTCTTTTAAAAATCTGGTAGAATTACGCTATCTTAACTTGAGTCACAATCACTTGAGTTTCCTGGATAATAACTTGGATATGTGTTATAATCTGGAACAGCTGTTGCTTAATTCCAACCGTCTGATACAGTTTGACATAGAGTTTGATGATTTATTTTATCTGACGGAGATTGATCTTTCGGATAATGAGCTGTTCTTTTTCGTTGCTAATTTGTCCAATAGCTTTAATCTGCGAAGCCTGAATTTTGCCAATAACAACATTGCACTGCTTAAACTGGATCTGAATGAATGCTGGTTTTTCGAATCGCTGGATGCTTCCAATAATATTATTGAACAGGCTTATTTTGATTTTAAAGGTTGCTCTCTTCTGAATGATATCAACCTGCGAAATAATAAAATGAAAGCGCTGGATTTAAACATTGAGTGGAGTCCTTATCTAAAGCAATTATACCTTGATAATAACCTCTTAAGCGAGCTTAATATTCAATTATCGATGGGTGTTGAAATGGATTCAATAACCCTTCATCAAAACCATTTGTCGCCTGACTACCTTATCAATGCCTACCAAAGTTTTGCTCAGAATGCACGTTTGTTTACCTATGAAAACCAATATTCACCCAGTTTACTTAAGTGGCAGAAAGTTAATTCAAAGCAAAGTGTTTATTCGTTGATTGCCCGGATTGATAGCTTACAGATTGATTGGTATTTTAATAATAAACTGGTTAAAAGTAATTCCAGCCAGCTGGTCATTAACAACCGTTATTCCGGTTTAATTGAATGTGTTATTGGTCATCCGGGACTTCCGGGCCTGATGTATTCCTATAAAGCCTACCTGAATGTTGATGTGCCAAAGGAGCAGGTGATAGCATTGCATAATTTTTACCAGGAAATGCAAGGCGACAAGTGGTATAGTAATGAGGGGTGGGACCAGATTAAACGTGGAAAACGACTACCGAAGTCCTTCGTAGCACTTTATGGCGTTCGCCTGGATTCTGAAGGTAATGTGCAATCGATTGAGTTGGATAATAATCATCTGCGGGGATATGTGCCTAATGATTTTAAAGCTTTTAATCTTCTGGAATATTTTCATGTAGCCAATAATGAGATAGCTGGATTTATGGCCAATGATGTGCTAGATTCCTCAGTGAAGTCCATTAATATGAAGGATAACCTGCTGAGGAGCTTTAACGTCGATTTAAGCCGCTTGGATAGCCTCAGTCAATTAAATGTAAGTCATAATCACTTGTCGGAATTTAATCCGGTTTTTGCAGATACAGTTGCCCTGCAAGTATTGGATGTGAGTCATAACCGACTGGATACTATCCGTTATACAGCCTATTCACCTGAACTGGTACATCTCGCTTTAAATGATAATAACCTGCGTCAGTTAAATTTGGATCTGACGGACTGCAACCGATTGGATACCATTGATTTGTCAATGAATCACCTGAAGTTTGAACAGTTGACACCACTACTGTATCGACTGCCTAAAAAAGTTGGCAAGCTGATAACCGGACGTCAGAAAATTATGTACAGGTTGGCCTATGACAATGGAATTGGAGCCGTTTATGTGAATGATGTACTGGATAAAACCAATACCATCCAATGGTTTAAGGCAGGTGAGAAGTTAAATACAGAAAAGCATTATATCGGCCTGAAAAGTGATTATTACCGCGATTACTCAGCTTTTATTGAAAATCCATTCTTTCCGGGAACATCTATTCGTGCCGTTTGGTGAGTTGGGAGTTTAGAGGTTGGAGAAGAGAGGTTAGTTGGGAGACAGAAGACGGGGGACGGAAGAAAGGAGAGTGGGAGTTTAGGGTTTAAAGTTTAGTGGTTAGAGTTTAATAATTAGGTTTTAGGATTGAGGTATAAAGTGGTGTAACTTATTGCAGAAAAGACAATTATCAAATCGTTGTTATCCGGTTAAAAATGTTAACCCTGCTAAATGCTACTCCGCCGGAGTTGTGTATGTATTGTAATAGCTTTATCTATAAATATGTATCCCCTCCGGGGATATTAAAATAACTTTAGAGAAGTTAAATGTTGATAGAATTTGAAAACCAAGCACTGCTTTGACAACTAGGCAGGATTGAACTCAAATTATTCCTGCAGAATTTGGATTAACCGGAGAGGGAAGAAGAGCATAGAGAGGAGTGATAAGCTTGGAGTTCTAGGTTCAGAGTTTGGGACGATTTGTTATTTAAATTTTAATTATAGAGATGAATCTGGTAGTTATAACAACAAATTATCAAATCAATAAATTTCCAAATAAACTTTTCAAACTCACCAAATTCGACAACAAACGATTTAGCAAATCAACATTAATCACCCTAATAAGTTGAAATCTCCAGATCAATATCACCATTATTTAATTTTTTGAAATAGGTATGTACACTGCTATCAGCCAGGTAGCCCTTCTTTCTAACCTTTTTGATTCGTACTAATGAAGCAATCAATTGGGAGAAACTGCTTAAGTCTTGTGATCCGTTAATAAGTAAATGGCCACGATTGATAATTGGATGAAGCAATTTTAGCAAAGTAAGCGGGTGGCCCGTCCAATCAACGGTATAAGAGCATAATTGCCGACATTCGGCTTGCCTGCCGGTCTGACTTTTTACTTTGCAATGTTGCAAGATTTGTCTGTAAATTCGATAGGATGTTAGTTGACAAGACTTATATTTAACCCAGAATTGTCATTAGAAAAATTAAACAGTCAGGAAAGGAGATTCAAGATAGTTGGCAGAACACCATAATCCTTTAAACCTCTTGCGTCTTTGCATGGCAAGAGATAGTTTCAGGATCCTTGAATTTCCTTCCTTGATTATGTATGTGCCGATGGCAAATGTTTTATATCTGATGGTTTTTAAAAAATGTTGGGTTTTTCCTTTCATAACAGCTTGCCTGAACAGGCTCATTAGATTGTAAGCCATCATCACAAAATTTAAAGCCGCTTCTGTTGCCCAGAAATCATTCACATTAAAATTTTCTGCACCAAAGTCATATTTGACTTCCTTAATCCGGTTTTCGCAATCGGCCCTTCCCGGTATGTGTCATATATTACCCTGACGGGAAGATCCATATTGGTAATAAAGCAAGAGTATCGATAGTTTTTATAAATCCTTTCTTCCTCAAATAACTTCAATTGTTTACCTGCTGCTTTTGGGCGCTTATTTATTTCCTGACGGACTATGACAAGCCTCCTAGGTTCATACCCAGCATCTGCCTAGTAAGTAGTTTCTCCAATCTCAAGGCCGGAATCAAGGGTTAATTATGTGCTATGTTTGGCCAGTTTCCATTTAATTGGTTGATAAAACTTTGCAGCGATAATGTAATTCATCGTTTTACCTTCTAGATATTCAAAGATTTCTTTACTGTAAAAACCACTATCGCCCTGATTAACCCGACCGTTTTATTTGCTATTTTAGTTAAAGTATCCTCTAAAAAAACAGAAAGTTATTGGTAGTATAACTATCACCCGAGCGCAACCAAAAATTGACAATCATTCTGCAATCCGCTACGAAGGCCATAAGGGGATGATGGGATTTTCGTCCCGGCTTCCCAGGATTGTAGTCCTTCCTCGCACCTTCCTGATTCCCATATCCGGTCATAATGGTTGAATCGAAGTCCAAAGTTTAATTATCGAACTTTAAACTTTCAAAGAACCATTGGTACAAACCTGTGAATACTGATTGATTAGTTGCTTAGTCAAACTTATTAAAATAACGTTGAAAAGCTTTGCTGCCTGCCATCCGATTCCAACCAAATAACCGTTTAATTTCTTCATCCTGACGGGTGACTTCCAAGTGTTCAAAACAACTTGCCCAACACCAGATACCAATCCAGAAGTGCAATATCAATTGCTCGAGAGAGTAACCTCTGTTTGAACCTTGCTGGGGCATGTTCAATGTTTGAAGAACGTCCGCTATTGACATTTTTTTCATCAATTGGTGACGGAAGAAGGGAGAGTTTAGAGGTAGCAGGTTAAGAAAATAAAGTGGCAATTGGGAATTACAGCAAGAAACTATCAAATCAACGAATTCTCAGATAAGCTTTTTTAAGTCTTCAACTTGTAAATATTTTTAGTTTATCAATTTGGCAAATAAATATTTGTCAGCCTGATAAAACGAAATTGAAACCTACAGATCATTTTTATCTTGATTTCTAAACCCTGTAAAAAGTGGTTTGGGAAGGAGTGAACATTTTGAATTGAAGCGTTACAGAGCGGGGGAAATGATTCATGTTTGACTACTGAATTTTTCTCTCGATAGGAACCAAAATAGCTTTAATTTGCATGGTTGTATCATCCTTTTCAGCCATTTTGGCAGCTCCCTTGAGAGGTACAGGATTTACATTGTAGCCTTTTTTTCACATTGCATTCGCATTAAGACAAAAAAAGACCTTACACAATCGAAAGGCCAATTTCATGTCGTCATATACGACAATTTATCCAAACAAAAGCTGATAATCAGCTTTTGGGGTATATGACTTTAAGTAATCTTTTAAATAGGATTGTGTCCCCTGAGCCATTTTCTGATAATCATCATTATTTAGTTCAATTAACTTAGTAAGCTGCTCCAACCATTCATCTTTATTCAGGCTTAAGTTAAAACCGGCCTGCATAGCTGACAGATTGCTCCAGGGCGTATAATGCGAAATGATAGCAGGTTTACCAGCTGTTAGTGCTTCAAAGATGACATGACCAAAGTTTTCTCCTAAGGTCGGCAAAATAAAGCAATCATATGGAAGCAATGCTTTGACCACATCTTTAGGAGCCACCGGACCAACATACTTTACACGAGCTTTGTTCTTTTCGATGAGGGGCTGGCACTTTTCCCAATAGGGATGATCTTTTATAGGACCAATGATATCCAGTGATACTTTCAAATCCTGGTGATTGTCCAGCAATTCAAGAAGAAACATTAAATTCTTTTTCTCGGTAATTAATGAGAGAAACACCAGTCTTAATTGTCCTTTTTGCTTTGAATGTTCCAAAGTTGCAAAATCGGGTTGTAATGGTGGCGTATCTTTTGCCAGAATAACCTTACTGCTTCTGAAGTGTTTACCAATATCCTTTACTTCCTGTTCATCAGTAGCATGCCAATATAAGCGCTTTAATAAACCACTTGTTTTAATGACAGTAAGATACAGTTTCTTTTTAAGGGCCTTAACCTTTAGTGCACCGGCATGCAGCATACCTCTCGGAGCTATGATAACCTTATTTTTAAATCCTTTTAAAGCCATAATTGGCTTCAAAAAGAACTTATTACCATAGATGCCATTGATATATACCTTATCTGGTACTATATCATCCAACAACGCTTTTATGGATCTATAATCTTCTGCACTCGAATAGTAAATTTGGATGGTGTCACTATATTTTACCCATTGATTGACTTTTACATTCAATTGTGAACCGTCTAAATCATAACAGCTGGTATAGATATAAAAGCTGTAATTATTAAGGTTACAAACCATGTTACTAAGAGAACTAACAATGCCTCCGGCTTTTTCGGCAGGAGTGAAGTAGGGGTAGATGATGAGGATTTTATTAGGCATAGCTATTTTTGTTTAAAGGTATTCTACCTCCAACTAATACATTGTATCCGGCTGGAAATATTCGAATTATTATATTGGCCAAAATAAGACTTTGACATAAAGTTAAGAGCGGTGCCAGTAAATACACTATAAAGTGTGATAATTCTGAAGAGTTCAAAACGGCTAATAGCCACTTCTTGTTAAAAGTTAACATCGGCTCATGAGACAGAAAAATCCAAAACTTATATCGATTAATCAAAGACATCATTTTATTCTCAAAACTAATACGATTAGATATAATCCAAACTAAAGGAATACAGATGATTATAGCTATCTTGCCCCAAAGATAAGAGATCGTATAACTTGCATTGATTGATAAATATGTTTTAAGAGAAACTGATAATATACCTACGATAAACAAAACAATTAAATTAATCTTATAATTTTTCGTTTTGTTTAAAGCAAGGCTTATACCTATTGCATAGAAAAATACCCCTTCAAAAAAATACTCGCTAAGCCCGTTATATCCTCCCGATTTCAACCATAATAAGCCTAAAACACTTAATGAAAAATACGGGTTTAATTTATTAATTAAAAACCAAATTACAGGAGCTAAGATGCTACATATCAATAATATTTGGAGAAACCAAAGCTGGTAGGGTACAGGAAATACCAATAGTTTGATAAACACATCATACAGGCTAAGTTTTTCAATACTAAAACTGTTGAAATAATTACTGGTTACAGGTATAAATTTACCTGTCATAAATAAAAGAAAGCCCCCTAAACTCCATACTAAAAATGGTATGCCAAGCGAACGTATTCTTTTTTTTAGTTGTCCTGTGAAAAATGAATGGGAGACGTTTTTATTGTTAAAATACAAATAGCCGGAAACAATAAAAAATATGGGAACAGCTGTTCTCGTTAGTCCATTTGAAATAAAATTCTGAATAATAAATGATAGGGTATAATTACTATTAGCTGCTTCGTAATTATAACTATGAAGAAATATTATCAACAAAGTACATATAGTTGTCACCTTGTCTATATTTTTCCCCAACAGGTTATCTTGAATCATACTTTAATTAGTTACGGATCTGCCTATCAAATACTCAAGCATTGTAATGTACAGCAATAAAATAATTAGGGAAAACGAAAGGTTTCCAAGTAAAAAAGCTTCAAAGAAAGAACCTGCTATTAAGGAGATAATACCTGTTGCCACAACTTTATATTCATCACTATTATTGATGCTTTTTGAAAAAGACTGCTTTAATGCAATGATTGATAATTTAATCAATCTTGTACCAAATAAGAAAAGGGGAATGAATCCTATAAGCCCCAGTGAAGAAGCGGTTGCTAACCAGGAATTTTCACCAAATCCGATTCTATCACCAATAACAGGTTTACCAAAAATAGGATGATATGTAAAGGTTTCCCACATTCCTTTCCAGGCAGCAGAGCGAGTATCTTCCAATGAACTGAGCCTGCCAAATGCGGTAGATGTTTCATCATTTAAAGCAATGTAGAGGTTAATTTCATCATAGAATACTAAGATAATGATGGCACAAAAAGCAGTAAGTGTAGTTAATAAAGGAGATCCTTTATAGATGAATAAGGATACTGTAATAAAGGCCATTAATAAGCCGGTTCTTGAGCCTGTCAGGATTAGGGCATAAATGTTAAGACCTAAAAATACACAAATAAAAGCCATCCTCAATGAAATCTTATATCTACTGATCATATACATATAGGCAGGAATTGACGAAGCAAGTAATACTGCGGCATGTTGAGGATTTCCCGTAGTACCCAAAAAACGACCATGCAGGAAAGTAATGGGATACATATCAATATATGCCTGATAGAAATTTGTCGTCAGGAATATAATATTCGCAATTAATATTGCATATACCCCATATTCAATGCTAGCCTGGTTTTGAATTAATGGACTTAAGCCATTTCTGACAATATAAATTACTCCTAAGAAAGTTGCAAATGCCATAATAGCAAACAGCATATTTCCTACTAATAAAATTTTCAGAAAAATAATTACTTGTACAACTACCAGAAATTGAATTGACGACTCATTGTTAACATACAATCCATTGAATAATTTATACTTATTTTTATGGATACTAATGACTATGCCAATTAGGGTTAAAATAGATAATGGTCTGCCATTATCTCTTATGGTTTGCAGAAAAGGGATTAAAGCAGGTGGTTCATCAGTCCATTGATCAAAGAACTTAGCTAAAGAAGAAAAATACATCAAAAAAGCCAGTAATAACCATAGGTAGCGAATGTCTTTATTGACCTTGGCAACTAACCATAACAGCAAGCTTATAAATACAATACCATATATTGAAGATACAAAGGCTAATAATTGTCCTACAAATCCCATGCAACTAGTTTAAAAGCATATCTTCCCATTTCTTAACCCACATTTCAGCAGAATAACCTTCTACCATCATTGAGGCTCTCTTTCCCCAATCAGGCAATTTATCGTAGTATATATTATGTATAGCATGCATTGCTTTGGCCAGTTCATCAGCAGAGTCACCAGACACAACTATACCGTTATATAAGTTTCTGACGTTTTCAACAGTAGATCCACAATATTCTGTTGCAATAACGGGTAAACCAGCTGCACATGACTCTAAGACAACAAGTGGCCAGGGATCAAACTTACTTGGTAACACCATAACGCCAGCTTCCTTCATTTCATTAATTACTTCAGAAGGTTGGATAAACCCTTTATCAATTATTCCTGGCTGATCATCAATTAGTTTTTTAAGTGGTCCTTGTCCACAGCATATAAGCTCCCAAGGTTTTTCATCACCACACATTTCACGGTATGATTTATAAGCCTCAACCAATGAATCGATTGCTTTAACTTTTGTGTATCTACCCAGGAATAGAAATTGTTTAGGCCAGATTTTTTCTTTTTTACTTTCAATAACAGTTTTTAAATCCTTGTGGTTAATACCATATTGTCCCCTATATATCTGGCTAAAAGAAAAACCCAGGTGATTGGCGTATTGCCAACTTCGTTCGCCACTGACAACAACTTTTGATATTCTCTTTAGATAGGGTTTTAAAACATAGGGTGCCAGTTTTTGACGAAAAGTACCCCAATAAGGTGTATCCATTCCCATAATAAACTCAACAGAATTCAGTTGTTGAGTGAAGGCTAACTTTCTATATGGTTTATGAAACCATCCGGGTAAATAGATAACGTCAGGTTTTTGTTCTAAAACAAGATTTAAAATCTTTTTAAAGTCATTCCTTTCATCAATATCCAGCAAATAGGAAGGAACTTCCTTTAACAGGTTGTTTGAAAATGCAGTTTCCGTTTTAGCCTGAAAGGCTATGATAAACTGGTCAATTTCCTTACTATTTTGCATAGCTTGCCAACAAGATGCCATATATCCCGAGATGTCTGTCCAGCAAATTACTACCTTCTTCTTTTTAATCATGTTTAGATTATTTCTTTTAGATTAGATTCTACATTATTGGAAATTTTGTCCCAACTATAATTTCGGGCATATTCTTTACCTGGTATCTCAAACTCTTTGCGTAATACCTCTGATGTTTTTATGTATTCCATAATTTCATTGGTATTACAAGGATCAGTGATGACACCATATTTGTTTACAATTTCAGGTAAACTTGCTCTATTACTTGCAATAACAGGCGTCCCTGCAGCCATAGCTTCAATAGCAGGGATGCCAAAGCCTTCATACAGAGATAAAAACAGAAGTGAGCTGGCATGTCTCATTAGCCTTGGCAATTCCAGGTCTTCCACCATTCCCAATAGTTCAATATTGTTCAACTCTTTCGCAATATTATTGTATTTTACTTCTTGCTCACCTGCTACTATAAATTTTAAATCAGGTATTTCCTTTTGTGCCTTTTGTGCAACTTTTATAACGTAGTCAGCTCCTTTCTTGTAGCGTAAACCTCCTACGATGAACACGTACGGGTAATTAAAAGGTGATGTTTCATTTCCAGCTGTATTGAAGAAACCTTCTTCAACTCCATTTCCAACTACAAATATTTGTTCGTCAGGAATGTTCAGAAGCTCCATCATTCTATTCTTACTAAATGTTGATACAGTAAAAATTGGAACTTTGTTTCTAACAATTTTCTTAATCCAAACCATCCATTTTTTCCTGAATAGCTGATGTTGCCTGGAGTTTGACCACTCTAAATTAGTTTCAAAAGCCTGTATGTCGTGAATGGTAATAACAAGTGGTTTGTTTTTAAGTGGGATATAGGTTTCTTCGGGGCAATACACCACATCAGCATCCTTTACATACTTATCCATATAGGGATAACCAGCTGTTTTCCATATTCTTTCAGTGATATTTTCAGGAAACGGGAAACTACGAATAGGTAATTCATTTAATGGAGTATTTCCAATCAGTTGATCATTTTTTGAGTTTATCCACTGCCTAGCGACTAATAATTCAACTTCGTGCTTATTCCCCAAATTATAAAGGATATTATTCATATGTCTTCCAACCCCTGTACAAGGAAGAAAAGCTCTTTGCGGGTGAATATAGGATGTAATTTTCATTGTTTGAATTTAGTCAATTTGTCTTGTGACTGAAATTAGTACTTAGTTAGCTTTTTTTAGCCGGTGATAAAGCTGATTAATATGCCTGTTTCTTATTAATAATTGTGGTAAAAGGAAAACTACTTTAAATCGGAATATTATTTTTTTAACGAATGAATAATCAGAGAATTTAAGGAATAACGCTGATTCAGGCATTATTGGAGACAAAGGATATCCGGCCCAATGCAACAAAAAAAGTCGTTTTTTATGATCTAAACCACCGTAATTCCATAATCGATATTGCAGGCTTGAATCTATATAAATATGTCCACCCTGACCAGCCCATGCGCAGTGACAGAAGTCTTCAACTAATTCAGACTGTTTGACCAGTTTAATAGACTTCCTATCGCAACAGTAGTTAATAAAAGCCTGATCAGAATTTCTGGCATTCAACTGGTTTCTATATTTTAATGCTTCTTTTCCATATTGTTCAAATTCTTCAAGTGTAAAAGTTCCTTTTTTTGACGTCCACGCTCCTGACAGAAAACCTTTACTCTTACCATTGTTTATCAGTTCAGTTCGTAATGGTCCATAATTGTATACTTGGTCAATGGCAGTATCGTTATACAACAAATCATTACCTGTTTGCCCCAATAGTTGTAGAAAAGGTTTTAAATCGGATAATATTACAAAACGCGCATCTATATACATAAAGTGGTCCAGTGGTCCCCAAAAAGCAGCGTATCTTCTAAACCAGTTTGGACCATAACTACTATACCCCAATTCAAGAGATAGGCCAATCTTTTCAAGACGAGTAAAACTAGTGTCAAGATAAACGTTAAAGTTATATTTTGATGACAAACTATTTAGTTTACTGTACTTATCATCAAAAGGAATAAGAAATAATTCGAGCTCTGGGTTAAATTGCCTGAAACTATTTAAAAAAGCAACCGCCCAATCGTAAACAGCATCATTTGCTGAAAAGTAAACACCTATTTTATCCATTGATGAAGATTAAGGTTTTTTGAAATACAAGTTTTTGTATCTGCCCATATTCGTTGAAGGATTGATGGCTCTATATTAATAAACGTTTCAGAATTGATAAACGTCTCAATTTTACTATGGTTTTTATTAACCAGATCAAATATGGATAAAACGCCATCATCAGAAAGTTCCAATTCATTATAAAGATCAACCGATTTATTGCAATACAAAAATGCCTTACACGGAATTTGTAATGATAAGGCAAACACCAGCGCATGATAGCGCGATGCAATCATCATTTCCAAACCATTTAAAACAGATAGAGTTGAGTTCAAATCTTTGAATGGTATACACTTAACTTTACATTCCTTTAAAACTGTTCGTGCAAATAAGTCATCTTCAATTGCGAATGGAATATGAACAACCTTATATCCAAGCTTAGTATACCTATCAATCAGATCTTTAAACAGATCAACATACCATTTTCCAAGCTGCGGTATGGCATCATATTGTTTCGGGTTATTTTCTTTTAAATAGGATGCTCTTCCGTGACCTGGGACAAAGTTTTTATACTTATCCAATTGCATATAAAAACTCATCATATTGATACCAATTGTTTTTCCATTTGATACGGTTACAGCACCAACATTCTCGTTTGGTAACCATGAAAAGACATTATCCAAATGGTATTTGCTAATGCTTTGTGATAATACATCAGCTAAGTAGTTTTGCCAAACTTTACTTCGCGAACTAATACAATGACATTTTTTTAACCAATTCTTTACTTTATCCTGAAGGTGGTGAATTTCACCTTCCCAATCCATACCAATAAAAGCAACATTTTCAGGACAGCTATTATACTTTTGGTAGATGTTGATAATATTATCATTGGTTCCCGTTGCTCCTCCACATACAATAAGATACTTGGCTTTAGCAGTATAGCTGATGTTATAGATATTGCTATAAAAATAATCAATTTGATTTTCCTCCAAAAGAACACCAATTGATTTGCCTAAGGCATTGTCGCCAATGTTTAAACCATGTAAAGCACCTGCAATTTCTACTTTAGCCACCTTTTTGTCAAAGGTGCTTTTAGTATTCCTTGTATGCAAGAGCTTTCCAATATAGTATCTTAACAATTCTGGTATGCGAGTCTTATATATAAAATCAGGCATTGTTCCGGGGAATAAAAATCCTTTTAATTCTTTTTCTGATAATATTATACCATATCATTTTAAAGTAGTAGATCAATGAGAGATGATATGGTAAAAATGTCTTGGCTACTTTTATTCTGTCGTTAATAAAGTCCATTGGGTTTCTGCCCACTTCACCACCCGCTTCAAAATAGGCAATTGGTGTATCAATTATTTTCTCAATCAACTTCCCTGAACGAAATAATTCAGCAAGATGAATATGATCGGCGCACCAGGGATGACTGGTGTCATAATTTGTATCTTCAAATAAACTACAGTGGTAAAATAATGATTGATGACAGCTGGGCATATCATAAGGAATATCTGAAAGAGGCCTTGGCAAAATCATCTTTGCATCACCACCTGGGAAGTATATTTTATATCCACCGTAAACCAGAGTATAGTTAGTATGAAAAAACTCAGCCACATTCTGAAGTACATCGTCATTAACCAGATAATCACCTGCGTTTAAAAAATACAGCCAATTACCTTTTGCCAGTTTAACCCCCTTATTCATGGCATCATAAATTCCGTTGTCCCTTTCTGAAATACCAGTACAAAAAGGCGCATAGTTCTTATTTATAAATTCATAGGTGCCATCGCTAGACAGACCGTCTACAATAATTATCTCCCAGTTTTTATAACTTTGCTTTAGGACACTTTTAATAGTTTTGTCAACTTTATCAATACAATTGTAAGTGGGGATAATTATAGATACCTTATTCTTTTTCTGCATTATAAATACTAATAATCTTTTCTGTTTGAGAAAAAGGGGAGAGCATTTTTATTAATTTTTCTCCTTCTTCGCTTTGATAAAATCTCTTTACACAATTATTGTGAAACAAATGATAATTGATTTCCTCAGCCATTCTATTGCAATTGTAGAGAGGAACAATTGATCCGTTTACCCTATTTTTTATGAAATCATTAGCGACACCGATATTAAACGCAACAATCGGAGTTTGACAACAAATAGATTCATTTATCATCATTGGACCCGAGTCCTCAATAGATGGAGAAACAAAAATGTCTGCAGCATTATAACACAAATTCAATATCTCATCGGAATTAATAGCACCCATTGATTTAACTTCATAACCTATTTCTGCATAGATATTTTGATCTGAATCATGACCTGCTATTAATAAAACAATTGATTTTATCCCAATTCTTTCTTTTAATATTTTTAATGCTTTATTCAAATACACAATTCCTTTTCGAACTTCGCTATGCCTGCTAACTCCAAAGAAAATTACCTTTTTATTAGGACTAATGCCAAGCTCTTTTTTGGACTTATCTTTAGATAATGACTTAAATACTTTTGTGTTTATTGAAAGAGGCACATAATTAATATTTTTATTTTTGAAGTTACTACTAGCTTTTGCTTGTTTATAGAGTTCGGAGGTAGGAGCAATTATATTTAAATTAGTTTTATTGTAGTAACTTTGCCTATATTCATGTGTAGTCTTAACGATTCTTTGAAACTTCTTATTTTTTGATATGGGACATTTTCTACAAACAGATGTATATTGCTGACAATCCCAAGTGTAATGACATATACTAGTTAATGGCCCTTTATCCAATAGATTCCAAAATATTTTAGCACCAGTTAAATTCTGTAATTTTTGAATATCACCAGCAGCTAAATAGGCAGTTACCCAATTTAATATTATTATATCAGGCTTAAAGGATGCATAATATCTTAATTCCTTTTTCGGTAGTTTTGATTTTTTCTCATTAAACCATAGTGCATAATATTGTTGAGCAATATTTTTAGGCCTATATCTTAATTTATTCCCAATTCTCTCTAATAGCATTGGTTCTATAGATTCTCTGTAAGATATTGAATTTCGGATTTTTTGCCTGTTGGGATATTTAGTTACAATATAACTATTAAAGTCCTCTTCCAAGAATGCTTCATGTAGCCTTTCAGCTGCTTTATAAGCACCACCTGATGGATTCGTATTGAAATGAAGTATAGTGATTTTATTATTTACCATGTTTATTTAATATCCTCAAAACTAATCTCTTAATTAAATTTGGTCTTAGTGACTTATTATAACTAATAAACTTATTATGCATTTTTATATTGTTAGCAATACCAATGGCAGGAGGAAGTACCACGTTATGAAGTTTAAGTTCCTTATGATGAAACAGATTCGTTTCTCCACAATGTTCTCCTGATCCATCATGACCAATATTTTGTACGAAACTATAAGGTGGAAACAAACCAAAACCATTTTTAAGAAAAACACTTGTATACCACCTAATACCCCAACTATTATTCTTACCATTTATAAAATCGTTGAGCATCTTAAAATAATTGTAACTGTTATGCCAGTTAAACCTTTTTAATTCAGAACTTGGAAGACTTTTTAGTCGCCTTAAAAGGTAATTGGCATCACTATTAAAATATTTCCAAGCCCTTTTCCATGTTCCCCATCCCCATGTAGAAGTACCATTTTCAATAAAGAAAGCCTTATCCCCTTTATTCTTAAAGGGTGGAAGATAAGCATTGATACTCATACAGGATATATTGTTATTATACTTCTCCAAAGCTTCATTCATATAATTGAGGAATCCTCGAGATGTTACAATATCATCTTCCAATACTATAATCTTGCCATGTTGGTTAACTGTTTTTGTAACCCCCTCAATAATTGAATTAGCCAGTCCCATATTTTCTTCAGATTCTTTAATAATAGTTCGCCCGCACCAACTCTTTGATTTTACAATGTTTCTGGTTTCCTGAATCGCTTTTAGTTCTTTTTCACCAGCTCCAAATTTTGGCCCATCGCAAAAAACATATAAGATTGACTCTTTAGCAAGGTCATTGTATTCCAGCGCCTGTAAAGTTTGTAATGTATGTTCAGGTCTATTATATACAAATAAGGCAATGGGAGCCAGGCTTTCGTTGACGTTCATTCTTTTGAATTTGATTTTATGGTCGCATGTAACAGGTAAAATTTAATAAACCTCGTGTAAGAGGTTGCATAATAAAATTTCACATACTCGTCTCATGTGATTTTGTCTTTGTTAGATAATCGACCAATTCTTTTGTTTCTTTTAATACCTGTTTAGCACCATATAGTTTTTCGAGGATGGGGCGATTATGGTTGGCCAGTGTCTGATGGTTTGGCAGAGATGCGTAATTTTTGATATCACTCACTTCAAACACTCTGATATTATGCTCTTCAAAAAATTGCCAGGCCAGGTTCTTTCTATTTAAATAAACACGAGCACCTTTCCATAATGCAACTAATATGTTACCCATTGCCTGTTGTCTATAATGATTCATAACCACATTTCCACAACTTTTCATCATCTGAGAGTAGTCCTTCAGTGGTATAAAATCAGTAAGCGGCTTGAATTTGTTTCCAAACATCATATTTCCTCTTTTAATGACTACCTCTGCATAGCCAGGTTCCCCATATGAAAGGGGTACAATAATCTTGCAAATATTTTTTTCAATCCCATTTAAGTAATTAAAGGCTTCGAGGTGATTATTGCTTGCAGTAGCTGAGTTGCCAATCAGGAAATTATTTCCGTCACATATATCATTATCTTTTGAGCAATGCTCAAACATGATATACTTATATGGCAGATATCTCATTTTTTTTCCATAATACCTATTTATCAATGGCATTTCATTTGGCAGTACTGTAGAGATACTGGTAATTTTTTGAATTAAAGAATGGTATTGGTGATGACCAATAATTTTCCTCTTCTTCAAATATAATGAATCCCATAAATATGGAAAGAAGCGCTCCATAAACTCACCAATAATACCATTTGCATTTTGTCTTTTAGCAATAATTTTTTTCGAACTATGATGGTATATTTTGGATTTTAATTTAGGGTGGATGTATAAATCACCTCCCCAACTCATCCAATGAAAATGAATATTTGAAGAAGCTCCCTCTAATATCTTAAGCTTATAAGGAGATATCAGATTATGCAGAACTATTGCATCGAATTCGTTTAATTTGTTCTTCAGAGACTCGAAAACTTCACCATCAACGGTGCTGGTGATTATATTCTTGTTAAAGCCATTAATGTGTTGTAAAGGGGCGTCATCTTTTTTCTTAACAATAAAGTAAAGATTTTCATTCTCAGCCACCATCTCAAAGCACTTTATAATATGATTGGTGAACTTCTCATCTTCTGTCAGGTGCAGTATTTTAATGCCTTTTGTGTTCAATTTCTTGTGCAAATTTCAATAAGTTTTGGCTTCGCTTCTTAATAGGCTTTACGGGTATTCCGGCATATATTGTCCAGGGGACTAACGCTTTATTAATTAATGACATTGCTCCAACGGCTACACCCTCACCAATGGTAACGTTAGGAAGAATCGTTGTGCCTGCTCCAATCTGGCTGAATCTATTAATCGAAACTTTGCCACCAACAACATTCGTATACTCATCAGGAACCATTGGACTAATTAGATAATTGCCTGTAAAGTCATCTGATGCACTAAAAATTGTGCATCGCGGAGATAACCCCGTATAGTCTTGCATTTCAATACCAAACTTACCATAAAGCGCAGAATATGCCGAAATGTGTATATAACTGCCCAAGATTATGTTACCTGATAATATACAGAAGTCATCAATACGAACATTGTTTCCAATGCTAATTAACTCCGGGCTGTATATGGATGCTTTATCTGATATTAGTACATCATCGCCATAACTTTTAAGTCCTAAATTTGCTAGTTGATCTTCAGTTAAAAATCCCATGACAATATTAATTTAACAAATTATTGATTAATCTAATATGTGGTTTGGTGTTGAATTGCACTCTTAATAATATTGCATATAAGGCCTATTTCTTCAACCGTTAAATCATAATAAATTGGGAGGCATAATATCCTTGAAGCCAAATTATCACAGTTTGGTGTTTGTTGTTTTTCAATATAGTCCAATTCTGCAAGAGAAGGGTAAAAATATCGACGTGAATAAATTTTATGCTTTGCTAATTCATCAAATACTTTTACACAATCAGCCTCTGTATTGAAAATAACAGGATAGTAACTAAAGTTATAAAATGTATTATTGGGAATAATTGGTCGTTTGATACCTAGCGGCAATAAATAGCTGTCATATTTTTGGCTATCAAAACGCCTTTTCTCAATTATTTTATCGATATGCGGTAAGTTAGCCAGGCCCATGGCTGCATGAAACTCAGAGTTTTTACCATTAATTCCTACTCCGTTAAATTTATCAGCTCCATCATGTCCAAAATTACGCATGTATGACATACGTTTCAAAAGGTCGTAATCTTTGGTTATTACAGCCCCTCCTTCTATTGTGTGAAACAATTTTGTGGCATGTGTACTTAAAGTACTAATGTCGCCATAGTTT
>NZ_CEXQWX010000029.1:0-46992 GCF_982718395.1 Carboxylicivirga sp. | reverse complement strand
GATCGGCTGGGAGCAACCCGTTGTTGAACCAGAAATTCAATATCAGTTGGTTCAATGGTTAGTTTACCAGTCTTTTGTGGAAAAACAAGTTTTTGGTCAAAAGTGGCAACATTATAATTGCGACCATTAACATTTTCCATGGTCCATGAAATACCCTTATTTTTATCTCGTAAGGACTGTACAATAAAGTCAGAAAGTTTTGGCTGTTTGATATCAGAGATATCTTCCAACTGTACTTGCGTGTAAATTTTAGTTGTCAGCACCAAAGGTTCGCCCTGAAATACATTTTTCTTGGATGGTTTTACCGTGATGAACAATTCATCATCGCTGGGTGCTCTGCCAGTTGCAGTATTATTCTGTTGGTTATTCTGTGGTTTACTGCCCGCTTTGAGAACTTTGATTTTAACGGCATTCGATGAAATTTTCTCGTCATCCACTTTAATAGTAGCTGGTGGAATGGTGAAATCACCTTCTTTTAGCGCTTTCAGTATATAGGTAAAGGTATAGGTGGTTTCACGCGTTACCTTACCGTTAATAATAGAAGTACTATTTGAATATGAGGTACTTGGACCCATTAGGATCTGGAAATCCTGAAGGGCAGGCAGGCGTATATCACTACCTTCTTTATTTACGGTATATACCAATTGAAACTTATCACCCGCCACAACAGCTGACTGAGTGCGAGCTGTGAAGCTAACTTCCTGAGCATTTACAGAAGCAATACTTGTGGCTATGAGTAATATGGTTAGTAAGATTAGTCGCATATTTAAAATAAATGTTTTTGCAAAAATAATAATCTACCAGTTTTTTTCTGTCTTTGTTCTTTGAGCAGGCTTCGCTTTTCTTAATTCTTTTTGCAACTCGCTTTCGTCTTGTTGAATAGCATTTAGCAAGCGTTGAGCATCCTCTTTTGACATTTGTCCGGGAGGTGTTTGCTGATTTTGTTGATTCTGACGAGGAGGTTGTTCCTGCTTCTCATCTTTATCAGGCGTACCATCATTATCAGAATCTAAATCACGATAATCTGGAGTGCCGTCATTATCAGTGTCTTTCGGATTGGAAGGATCATCTCCTGCTTCCTGGCTATCAGGGCGACCATCATTGTCTGAATCCTGATCCTGATAGTCGGGTGTACCATCCTGGTCTGTATCCTGGTTTGGATCTTGCTGACCTTGTTCGTTTTCCTTCTCTTTTTCATCAGGTATGCCATCTTTATCAGAGTCTTGCGCCTGGTTATTCTGATCCTGATTTTGCTGTTGGTCCTGATTCTGATCTTGGTTTTGATCCTGATTCTGGTCCTGCTGGTTTTGTTGTTGCTCCAACATCTTCTGAACAGCAATCAGGTTGTATCGTGTACTATGATCCTCAGGGTTATTGCGCAAGGCATTTTTGTAGGCTTCCAGACTTTCTGGCAGTTTTTGCATGGCAAAATAACTGTTACCAATGTTGTGATAAACTTGTCCCAATCGCTCAGGATCAGTTTCTGTTCCTGCGAGTATCTGAAACTGGTCCAAAGCTTCATTAAAACGTTCTTGTTTATACAGAGCATCGGCCAGGTTAAATTTAGCTTCGAAAGAATCGCCTGACTTTTCTATAGCTTTTCGATATTCAATTTCAGATTCAAGGTAGGCCGAGTCAGCAAAATGACTATTACCACTTCTGATAAATTTACGTTCATCTTGTGCCTTTATATACAGCGAACTGAATAATATTGTTGAGAAAAGAAATATGTATTTTAACTTCATCATAATCGTTTAAAACATTATTCTTTGTTATTCTTCACCTCGAAGATGTTAATGTGTTTGAGTCTTCGGTTTTTGCGTTCCAGGATTAAAAATTCAAGAATTATCAGTAACAAAGCAAAGGCTGCAAAATACTGAAATTGATCATCGTAATCCGTATATACTTTAGCTTCGAGTTCAGATTTTTCCAACTGACTTAATTCATCAACCAGATTGTTTATACCATTGCGAATATTGTTGGCAGGAATATAAGCACCATTCCCCGTTATGGCTATTTTCTGCAGCGTAGCTTCATCAAGTTTTGATATCACTACATTGCCATCCCGGTCTTTCATAAAATCATTGCTTCGACCTCCTTTAACAGGGATAGGAGCTCCTTTAGGAAGTCCCATTCCCACTGTATAAACCTTTATCCCTTTTTCAGTTGCTGCTGCAGCTACTGCAACCGGATCGTCCTCGTGGTTTTCGCCATCTGTTATTACTATGACAGCCCGGTTGACATCTTCCTGACTTGTGAAACTGCTGATTCCTTTTTGGATAGCTGAACCGATAGCCGTTCCTTGTGTAGTAACAATATCTGTATCAATCGAATTAAGGAACATTTTCGCAGATGGATAATCTGTAGTAATAGGTAACTGAACAAAAGCTTCACCGGCAAAAACAATCAGTCCAATACGGTCATTTTGTAATTTGTCGATTAATCGGGCAATGGCTTGTTTAGCTCTTTCAAGCCGGTTAGGTTCAATGTCCTGTGCCATCATACTATTTGAGACATCAAGCGCAACTATAATTTCAATACCTTTTCGCTTAATGGTTTCCAGTTTAGTTCCATATTGCGGTCCTGCAATTGTAATGATCAACACAATAAATGCCCAAAGTAGAATGTAAAATTTAATGGTTGGTCGCTTAAATGATACATTGGGCATCAGATCATTTAATAATTCGGTATTGCCAAATTTTTCCAATGCTTTCTTTCTTCTTTTTGCCAGATACAAATGTATAAATGCTAAAAGAGGTATTAATAGCAACAGGTAAAGTGCATTAGGATGTTCAAACCTGAATATATTCATATTGCTTAAATTCTTGTTCTTAAAGTTGTGCGATGATATTAAGGTAAATTCCTGAATACCGTACTTCGCAAAAATATTTCCAATAAAAGGAATAAACCAGCTAAAGCAGCAAACCACCAGTATTCTTCTTTTCGCTTGGTGTATTCGCGAACTTCAATGCGCGTTTTTTCCATTTCATCAATTTCTTTATATATCTCTTCCAGTTTCTGGTTGTCAGTTGCCCTGAAATACTGGCCTCCTGTCATATCGGCGATGCTCTGTAAAAGTTCTTCATCAATCTTCACTTCCATTTGCTGATACTCTTTACCTCTGACAGTCTGAATTGGCATCGGTGCCATGCCATTGGTTCCGACTCCAATGGTATAAACTGTCACGTCAAAGGTTTGGGCTATTTCGGCAGCCGTCAAAGGAGCAATCTCACCAGCGTTATTTTCTCCATCAGTCAGGAGGATAATCACTTTACTTTTCGCATCACTATCTTTTATACGCTGCACGGCTGTTGCCAGACCCATACCAATGGCTGTACCCGTATTATCCAGTTCTATTTGATCCAAATCACGGAATAGGTTTGTCAGAACATTATAATCGGTTGTAAGTGGGCATTGAGTAAATGCATTTGCTCCGTAAATCACTAAACCAATTTTATCGCTTGTACGTCCGTTAATAAAATCAATTGCTACCTGTTTAGCTGCTTCCAAGCGATTTGGTTTAAAGTCTTCAGCCAACATACTACCGGAAATATCCAGCGACATCATAATGTCAATACCCTCTGTTTTTTCATCCCGGAAACTATTGCTGGATTGCGGTCTGGCCAAAACAGTAATTAAAAGCATAATGCTTAAAACCCTGAAAACAAACAAAAGGTGGCGGAGGTAAACTTTTTTTGATACAGGTGCTTTTTCAAATCCTTTCAGTGTTGATATCTGCAAAGAAGCTTGCATCCCTTTTTGTTTCCAGATATACCAAGCAATATAGGCTGGTAAAATAAGTAGTAGCCAGAAAAAATACGGTTGCGTAAATGTTATATCGTTCATCATTATTAACTACCTTTTTTACTCGTTTACAGTCAGGTCTTCTTCTTTTTTAAGCATAGCTTCCTTTTCTTCTTCAAGCGATTTTAGTTCTTCTTCTTTTGTTTGGTTGACAAAGAAGTAAGCATTGATCATGCTTAAGTCGTTTTCGTCAGGAAGTGGTTCATGCTTAGCAAATTTTACCAGGTCGGCTGTAATTAGTATCTGCCTTAAATTATCAATTGATTTGCCATCTCTAATATCAACACCAGTAAACGAATCCATAATTTCGTCAGTGGTTTGCTCCATGGCTCGTATTTTGAAACGCTCTTCTATATAGTGGCGTAGTGTATCTGTAACACCCGAATAGTACTCTTTAATTCGGTTATGCTGCCATAACTTTTCCCCTTTGATTTTGTCGAGCGATTCTAATGCTTTTATATGTGCCGGAATAACAGGTTCTTCCTTCTTGAATATTTTAACCGGAACTTCTCGTCCTAAAAATTTTAAAAGAATAAATGTGATGATACCAGCTGCTAATATGAAGCCTAACACCCAAGGCACATACTTGTACAGTTCTGAAAGGTGAAATGGGGTATTGACAGGCTGTTTGATATCAAAAATACCTTTTTGAGGATCAACTTCTTCAAAAGGATTGGCAACCATTAAGGCCATTGCATCGGTTTGAATTCGTTTACCTAATTTTTCGCTGGCCTCTTCAAAAACAATTGGCGGTATATAATGTAATCCACTATCGAAAGAAGTAATTCGATAACTTTGCTCAATTAGCAAGCGGTTATTTTCACGGCTTAAAGTGTCAGGCTCATTAAAGCGAACAATTTCAATGTTCTTAGTAATGGTGTCTGTAAGCTGTGGTAAAGCCAATTCCATATTATCAGGGTGACTTAATTGAAGTTTTAAGTCAATTTGCCCACCTATAAAAATAACCGTTGAATCCAATGTGGCAGATGCCGTTACATTTTGTGCCTTAACCATCGGATTGATACAAAAGTAAGCCAGCAAAAGAAGCGAAAGGATTTTGTATGGTGATTTTAGTAATTTCATTTAAATACGTTTTTTAAACAAAGAAATCAGCGCTTTAACATAGTCTTCATCTGTACGAACAGAAACATTATCAACTCCACATTTACTAAATAACCTGCGAGTCGCGTCCTCAGTTTCTCGCCACCATCTATTATATGCCTGACGAACTGCTTTGTTAGAAGTGTCAGCCCATTGGTATTGCCCGGTTTCAGCATCTTTCAGCTTAATCATTCCAATGGATGGAATTTCGGTTTCCCGTTTGTCATAAACCTTTAAAGCTACTACATCGTGCTTTTGATTGGCAATTTTAAGGGCGTCTTCAAAATCATTGTCAATAAAGTCAGAGATTACGAAAGTAGTACACCTCTTTTTGATGGCATTGGTCAAATATTTAAGCGCCTCAGAAATATTGGTTTGACGATGTTCAGGCGTAAAAGTGATAAATTCACGGATAATGTGAAGAATATGCTTACGGCCTTTCTTGGGTGGAATGAATTTCTCGATTCGATCACTAAAAAAAATCACACCAATTTTATCGTTATTTTGAATGGCCGAAAAGGCCAATACGGCGGCAATCTCAGTAATAACGTTTTTCTTGTACTTAAACCCTGAACCAAACTCCCTTGAGCCAGATACATCGATCATAAGTAACACGGTTAATTCACGTTCTTCCTCAAATACTTTGATATATGGGTGATTAAATCGCGCTGTTACATTCCAGTCAATGTTTCGTATATCGTCGCCATATTGATATTCGCGTACTTCACTAAAAGTCATACCACGGCCTTTAAATGCCGAATGGTATTCGCCGGCAAAAATATTTGCCGACAAACCACGCGTTTTAATTTCGATCTGGCGTACTTTTTTTAATAAATCAGTTGCTTCCAATTTTTGTGTTTTAGCTACCAGCCCCTGGCAAATTGCCCATAACCGGTTGGATTGTTGAAAGTGCTAATAAACTGCAATAAAGTTTGAAAGCTAGTAGCAGGTGGCTAATAGCTAACAGCTTTATTTAAGGTACTTCAACCTGATTTAATATTTCGCTAATGATCTCTTCCGAAGTTAAATTATTAGCTTCAGCTTCATAAGATAGACCAATACGGTGGCGTAATACATCATGGCAAATAGCTCTGACATCTTCAGGAATCACATAGCCACGTCGCTTGATAAATGCAAATGCCTTGGCTGCCATCGATAAACTGATACTGGCACGAGGTGATGCTCCGTAAGAAATCATGTCTTTGAATCTTTCAAGACCATATTGTTCAGGGAAACGTGTAGCAAAAGTAATGTCTACAATGTATTTCTCAATCTTTTCATCCATATAAACGTCTTTCACCACCTGACGTGCGCGAACGATATCTTCAGGCTTTAGTATAGTTGATGCTTTTGGGAATGTTTTCGCCAGGTTATGACGGATGATTAACTGCTCTTCATCCTTTTTTGGATAGTCCAATACAAGCTTTAGCATAAAACGGTCAACCTGTGCTTCAGGTAGCGGATAGGTTCCTTCTTGTTCAATCGGGTTTTGCGTGGCCATTACCAGGAATGGTTCCTCAAGTGGATAAGTAGTTTCACCAATCGTTACTTGTCTTTCCTGCATAGCTTCCAGTAAGGCACTCTGCACTTTTGCCGGAGCCCGGTTAATCTCATCAGCTAATACAAAATTAGTGAAGATTGGACCTTGCTTGACAATGAATTCCTCTTTTTTCTGGCTATAAATCATTGTGCCTAAAAGGTCGGCAGGTAGCAAGTCTGGTGTAAACTGAATACGTGAAAATTTTGCATCTACAATCGTTGCCAGAGTGTTAATGGCAAGTGTTTTTGCTAATCCGGGAACACCTTCAAGAAGAATGTGGCCATCTGATAAAAGACCGATTAAGAGACCTTCAACCAAATGTTTTTGACCAACAATTACCTTATTCATCTCCATTGTCAACAAATCAACAAAAGAGCTTTCTTCTTTAATGCGTTCGTTTATTGCTTTAATATCTACGGATTGTTCCATGATTTGTATTTTATCTATTTATTATATTTTTTAAAACAATTCTCTCATTCATTCAAATAAACACAAAGTTCGCCTGATCAATTATTTCAGCTTCGTTAATTTTTGTTAAGTCGAAGCAATTTTAACTATCCTTTAACGTATACCATTTTACCCCATCTGCAATGATATAATACTTCATTGAATTAGGCTAATCGCAAAAATAATAGGATTTTTATGACTATCCATATAAAAATTTAGCTCAGATAAAAAGGTTTTGGAAGAGGTTTGAAAATCATTGTTGCTTTAAGGAAATATTAACATTTTTGTCGCGCAACTAATATGGTGTCAATAATGCAATATTTTAGTTTTCATACCCACTCTGATTTTTGTGATGGAAAAGCTGGCATTGATCAGGTATGTCAGAGTGCAATAGAGCAGAATTTAAAAGCTGTTGGTTTTTCGAGTCATGCACCTGTAGCCTTTGAAACAGCATGGGCCATGCATTTCCATAATTTGGAATCGTATGTCGGTGAAATAGATAAATGCAAGGAAAAGTACAAAGGGCAGTTGGCCGTTTACCGTTCACTTGAAACGGATTTTATTTCTCATGAGCACAGTATCCCATTCGATACCTACCGAAAACTTGGGCAACTGGACTATATCATCGGATCAGTTCATTTGGTGCATAATCCTGAGGAGAAATCAAAACTTTGGTTCCTGGATGGTCCGGTTGAGAACTATGAACGTGGTTTAAACGAATGTTTTAAAGGAGATATCAGGAAGGCCGTTAAGCAATATTATCGGCAAATACAGGAAATGGTGCTGACCCAGAAGCCTGATGTAATTGCCCATATGGATAAAGTGGTGATGAACAACAAAGGACGATTCTTTACCGAATCAGAAAGTTGGTATCAGGAGGTTCTTGAAGAGACTTTGCAGGTAATTGCTAAAGCCGGTGTTATTATTGAGGTAAATACGAGAGGTATCTATCGAAGAAAGTATCACACCTGGTTTCCGAATGAACAAGTGGTAAGACGATGTGTCGAACTGGATATTCCTTTAACCGTTTCGGTTGATGCTCATCATCCTGATGAACTAACGGCAGGGTTTGAGGAGGCTGTTTCAATGCTTAAGAATGCTGGATGTGAAGCTGTCAGTTATTTTGAAGGCAATCAATGGAAACAAATTCCAATCGGGGATGTTCTTTATTCAGAACGATAGGTGGTATGTTTTTCTGCAGACTACTGCCTGAAAAACTTAAAAGCTAATAAAATATGTTTGACGATAATGATTTTGTTTGTCGGCACATGCAAATGACAAAAGCCGATATTATAAAAGTAATACGAGAGAAGAATATTACCTCCTTTGAAGATTTACAGGACGAAACGGATGTTGCTACCATCTGCGGTAGTTGTATGGCTGATATCGAAGAGATATTGGAGGATGAAATTGCCAAGAGAGAGGTTTAATTATTAAATAGTGCACTGTGCATAGTGCGCAGTTCATGAAATTTCATCCAATAATTTTATAAGGTTAAAAAAACGTAATTTAATATTATTTCGGTCAATAATTCGACAATACAATTAGTCAGTAGTTTTCAGACAGAATGCAGTTGCAGAAAGTGAAAACGGGCAAGGGCAGGAAGACTGATAACAGAAGTATTTCCGGACACTTTGCACTGAGCACCTTTATCAAATCCACAGATCCACAATTTAACCCTATTCTATCATCAACAGCGAACTGTCGCCATAACTCAAGAACCGAAAATCGTTATCAAGGGCATAACTATAAATATCTTTCCATTTATCTCCTACAATAGCTCCTATAAGTAATAGCAAGGTGCTCTGAGGCTGATGAAAATTTGTAACCAGTCCGTTAATCATTTTAAACCTGTAACCTGGCACAATAATAATAGCTGTTTTTCCAGCCAAGTGACTCTGTTTGTGTTGATCCATAAAGGTCAATAGGGCTTGCAGAGCCTCCCGGGTTGAATAGTAATCTGGTAAATTATATGGATCCCATTGTTCAATGCCTTTATCTATGCTTTCTCCCGATAAGAGTCGAACACCATACCAATAAAGACTCTCAAGTGTACGCACCGAGGTTGTTCCAACGGCGATTAGTGCATTGTTATTACGAATGAGTGATTCCAGAGAAGTTCGTTCAATTACAAAATGCTCCGTGTGCATCTCATGACCTGCTACCTCTTCTGATTTAACTGGCTTGAACGTACCAGCGCCTACATGCAAGGTCACATTTAAGAGCTGATGACCGCTGCTTAGTAATTTTCCCAGTATATTATCGGTAAAGTGGAGTCCGGCTGTTGGTGCCGCCACTGATCCCTGATGTTGAGAGTAGACAGTCTGATAACGATCCTTGTCGATATTTTCTGTTTCACGATTCAAATAGGGAGGAATAGGAGTCAGACCAATCACTTCAATAATCTCTGCAAAGGAGAAATTATTATTATTCCAGTTGAATTCAATTGAATATGCATCACCAAGGCGTTCACCTTTCTTAATAGTCAACTCAAAGCTGCTTCCCTCTATTTCGAGAGTTTTAACTAATGGCGTATCTTTCCACTTACGGGCATTGCCAACAATACATTTCCAAGTCGTTGTAGTACGACTGTCAAAGGCCATCTGAACTTCTGCCGGAGCAAGTGGCTCAAGACAAAAAATCTCAATCTCAGCACCAGTTGGCTTCTGTAATTTTAATCGCGCCCTTATTACTTTGGTATTATTGAAAGCCAGCATTGCATTGGGCGGTAGCTCATTTATAATATCAGGAAAAATACCTTCCTTGATGGTGTTATTTTTATAGATAAGCAGTTTCGAAGCATCCCTCTCGTTTAGCGGATACTTGGCGATGCGCTCATCCGGTAATTGATAAGTATAATTGCTAATTGATATCTGTGGCTTAATCATGATTCGCATTTTTGGCGCGACAAATTTAATTAACTTTGCTCATCTGCACCAATTGGTGTGTTAAAGTTAGTTTTATCGAATAATAAAAATTCAGAATAATGAGTGTTAAGGCAGGAGATACAGTTAGATTTTTAGATAGCAACGGAGGTGGTGTTGTAGTGCGTGTGGATGGTAAACTGGCCTACGTAGAGGATGAAGATGGCTTTGAAGTGCCTGTGATGATCAATGAGTGTGTGGTGATTAAAAATGAACAACCTCAAAAAAATGCAGGTTCTGGTAATGTGGTGGAAGAAGAAGTGGAAGAGGATGATTATGAATTTGCCGAAGAAATAGGTGATGATTCGTCGCCGCAGTTTTATATTGCCTTCTTATCTGGCGATAATCCCGGTCAGGCTTCTGGCAATCTACGCGTACAGGCAATTAATGATAGTAATTACTTTGTGTTTTATACCATAAGTAACCTTCGGAAGGATGGTGACCTTGATCTTTTCTACCATGGCACGGTTGAACCTAATACCAAGGTTGCCTTGGATAAACTGGCGGTTAATCAACTTGACGACCGTCAATGGCAAGTGAACCTGACTTTATTCAAGAAGAGTAAAACATACACTAATCTTGCACCGGTATCAGAAGTGATAAAGATCAAGGCATCTCGCTTTTTGAAGGATAATGTTTTTGCTAATAACGATTATTACCACGAGAAAGCTGTTTTGTTACCCGCTATTAAGGGTGAATTTGAACGAAAGCTGGAGGAGTTATCAGATAAGGAAATTAAAAAGGTTATTAAAGATAAGGAAAGCCAGCCAAAACGGAAGAAATATGCCAGGCGTGATGAACCTGCATTGCTGGAGGTGGATTTACACATTGATGAATTAATTGATTCAACGGCTGGCTTAAGTAAGGGGGAGATTATTACAATTCAGTTAGATAAGTTTAAGCAGGTGATGAGCGAAAATACTAAAAACAAAGGACGTAAGGTTGTATTTATTCATGGAGTAGGTAATGGTAAGCTTAAAACTGAAGTCCGAAAGTTATTAGACAGGCAATATCGAAATAATGTCTATCAGGATGCTTCATTTCAGGAATATGGTTATGGTGCTACCATGGTGATAATGTAAGTTATACAGTTGTAGATAATATAGCCGTTTGGGATGTTCTCAAGCGGCTTTTTTGTCATTAAAAGCTACTAAAATTGCAATGGAAGACAAACCTCAGTTGTTGGAATCTCTTGGTTTATACGTTAAAAGTTAGTGAGAAGCTTATTGTAAATTAAGTTTTTCAATCATATAAAGAAGCCTGTGTTCAGAAAAGTGCACAGGCTTTTTTAGTCTAAAAAACATTACCAATTTTACTACACCTGCCAGTTCTGTTTAATTCACTAAAGAAACCCTGAGCGTTTGCCATAAAATAAAACTAGTCATGCGACTAATATTGAATGGATGTCAATTAGGCGGACATAACTCACAACATTTCTACTAATCTGGTAAACCTAAAATTATAGCGTTAAGAATACTATCAATAATATGTGATGAAAGGATCGAATCTTTATTGGCATTTTGGTTATAAAGATTCGATCCATACAAATTAACGTATTCGTAATGTCTTCCTGGATGCCTTCTGATTCAATGGATTTTCTCAATTCTTGAATGAGGTAATTCTTATTTCAACTTTATCTCTTTTTAATAAATACTACTTCATTAAATAATTTATTAGCATTCTTTATTAGAAATGTATATACCTATAAATTATTAGTTATATTCTTTCGTATGGATATAAATATCGTTAATAAATTTATATATACCTTAATTATAATTGTATATTTCTTGCGTAAATTTATTTATCTACATATTTAAAATAGAAAAGATCAAATATTAAAAAGATTTAAAATTATTTGCAAAATAAAAAAATAATTTAAAACCTTTATAAGACTAATTGTATTCTTATAATTAGAAATTTAAAAATTACTAATACTGAATAAATTAAGAATGCACTATACAAAGAATAGCATAGTTTCATATCAATCAGGTGTAGAGTTATTGCTCAGGAATAGCTTGCATGAAGACTCAATTAAGCGTACGGTGAACCAGTACGGTTATAATGAGAAGGAATTGAACTATATCTATGGTCTGAATAAGGAATTGACCGAGTTGGTTGATGCCAGTGAGGCTGCGAAGAATCGAAAGCGTTTGGTGTATCGCGATAAGAGTAATTTGCTGACCCGGATCAAGAAGGAGTATATGCGCTATTTGAAGTTAGCGCGTATTGTGCTGGCCGAAGACCTTAAGGCAGGGGAGGCGTTGATGCTGAACGGAGCCAGAGCTCGTACCATTAATGAATTTATATTTCAGATGAACGCATTTGTTTCGAACCTTCTTAAAAATGAAGATTGGTTAAATGCTCTAAAGGTGTATAATATCCAGACGGAGAATATACAAGCACTTGAAGAACAGCTGAAAGAATTAGGCCATCTTTCAGATAAGTGTCTGGAGGCGCAGGGTGAGGTTCGTCGAATAACGAATTTGAAGAAGAAGATGTTGGTGAATATACAAGGCTATGTAAGTGACTACGTTAAGGTGGTTCGCATTGCTTTTGAAGAAAAACCGGGGCTTTTGGTGAGTCTTGGAATTAAAGCCAAGGATTAACTGTTGAATATAATTTGAAACTTTAAAAAAATATGAAGGATTTAAGAAAGCCTGAGATGGTGTAACATCTATACAGTATTAACGTACAAAATCTAATTAGTCAGGAAAGAGCGTTTTCTGTTAACTACAATACGGTGTAACTATATGTCCATTATAGAGTTGTTTGTCAGTAAATATGGGCTGTTGATAAAAATCTGAAAAGAATTGGGGGTACCCGTTCCGTAGTTAAGTAATGAAATTATATTTTTAGTGCTGTGTAGTGGGTTTGTGAAGTTGGGGACAGAAATAAACTCAAAGTTTATGAAGAGAGAACAATTTGTTAAGGTTTTATTTATTGCAGTCATCATGATTAGTTTTGGTGGTGCAATAAATGCGTTTGGTCAAAGTAATGAGCAGCATTTACCTTGCCTAAAAAAAGTTTATTTAGCCAGTGATGGTCAGGTAGAATTGAATTGTAAGCCGGAAGAGAGCAAATATATTGCTTATAATCGTTTTGAATGGACTGTAAACGAGATTAAGGGCAAAGGACGGATTGGTAATGAAATTAAGGAGGGTGTTACCAAAAAAGGTGGCAAATACTATCTGTTGCCAAGTGAAATTTATGAGGTAGTTGGGGATAAAGAAGTCGTTGTAGTGTACTCACAAAAATCTGATAATATTGAGACACTTATACTTACTTATCGCATTAAAGTGAGTGGAGGACAATAAAGCCTAAACCTTAAAAGATACACGATGAAAAGACATTTACTAATTTCAGTATTGCTAACAACACTATTCACCTGGAGTGCGCAGTATGCCTCCGGGCAATCGTGTGTTGAAGGTAATCATTGTGATAGCGAAGTAGACATATTATTGGATTGCCCGGATGTACCAACTTGGACTGAATATTTTTGGGATGTTCGAGAAATTGGTCACGTGGATGATCCGTCAAGGTCAGTGTCAAGCTTGATTCGACAGGATGGAAGTGATTATTATTTTACTCCAAGTGCAGTGGATGCGTCATGGTTAGGACGCGAAGTAAATGTGGTACTAATTCAAGGTTCACCAGGTGATGAAAGAGGTTGGGTGCCAGCACGAGCTCGTGTAATGCCATCACCTGCATCTTATAATCTTGTTGGTCCGAACGAGGTTTGCGTTGGTGAACCATTCACGTTATCATTGGAGAATTCAGAAGGTTTAACAACAAGTTATCGATTATATATACACGGTTCAGGTAGTAATGTTGGCGTTTCGCCTGGTCTAAACGGACAAATTGATTTTGATGTTACTAATGGTGTTGTTGGTGATTATATCTATTACGTAATTGCTGATAATGGTATCTGCCAAACAACAATGCCTGACTCAGATCCTAGCAATGGTTGGGCTGTTAAAGTAAACGCGGCACCTTCTGTTACTTTGGAAACAGATGATCCGGCCAATGAATTTTGCGACGGTGACTTAATTACGTTCACTGCCTTGGGTGCAGATGAATATGCTTTTTATTTAGGATCAATTAATCCTGGCAATGAATTACAAGCCAGGAGTACTGATAATACATATGATACGAATACTCTTTCAGATGGAGATGTTGTTGTTGTTGAGGGATTTGATACAAGTACATCAGGAGTAACCGAATGTTCGGCCAGCACCAGTGTTACTGTAGTAATTCAGGAAGTACCAACAGGTGTAATAAGTGGAGATAATACCATTTGTGAGGGGGAGTCAACTAATCTGACATTTACATTAACAGGTACAGGACCTTGGGATATTGTTTATACAGATGGTACCACTGATTTTAATGTTACGGCAAATGCATCTCCTCATGTAGTTGCTATAACACCGGCAGTTGGAACCATTACTTATACACTTAAATCATTATCGGATAGCGGCGGTTGTCCTGCGGGTGCACCAGACCTGACTGGTAGTGCAACTGTCATTGTTAATGAATTACCAACAGGTGATATTTCTGGAACAGCAACCATCTGTAATGGAGAAAGTACAGATCTCACCTTTACTTTTACAGGTACTGCGCCATGGAATCTTGTTTATACAGATGGAACAACTGATTTTCCTGTAAATAATATTGCAACCAGTCCGCATGTTATTTCTGTGTCGCCAATTGTTAATACGTCATATACTATAAAGTCATTAACAGATGCGAATATACCTGCATGTTCTGCTGCAACCTTAACGGGAGTAGCTGATATTACAGTAAATAGCAGACCTACATCATTAATGAGTGGTGATGCTTCGATCTGTGAAGGAGAAACAACAAATATTACAATTGATTTAACTGGTACCGCTGATTGGGATATAGAGTATACTGATGGATTTTCTACGTTCAATGCAACGGCAAGCGCAAGTCCGTTTGTTATTCCAGTAACGCCAGTTACGAATCCTGCTGGTAGTCAAACGGTGTACAATTATCAGGTAACGGCATTGAGTGATGCAAATTGTACTGCTCAACCTACCGATATAACAGGTACGCCTGCAGTAACCGTTAATCCAATTCCATCAGTAACATTAAATAGTGATCAGCCAGGAGACGAATTTTGTGCGGGTACGGATGTTGAGTTTACTGCAGGTAATGCAGATGAATATGAGTTTTATAGAAATGCCATTAATCCCGGTAATATAGTTCAGGCACGTAGTACGGATAATACTTTTAATACAACTGGTTTAGCAGATGGTGACGTTATTTATGTAGTCGGTTATGATACAAATTATGCTACAGATTGTAATGCAAACGCAAGTGTTACTGTAGTTGTAAACGAGGTGGTTGCCAGCATTAGTATAAGCGCTCCGGTGCCTGGAGGTACAGAGATATGTGCAGGTACACCAGTTACATTTAATGCCAGTGCAATAAAGACACCGGTTGATCCAACTGCTAGTTTCATTTATGATTTCAGAAGGATAAGGGGAGTAAGTGATCAGTCAGTTCAAAATGGTGCTTCATCTACCTATACAGATAATGCACTAATTGACGGAGATGTCATTTATGTCGTTATATCAGAAGCTAATTCAGGTTGTAGTGATAACTCCTTGATGATTACCATAACTGTCAATCCTAATCCTGCAGTAACATTATTAGCAAGTCCAAATCCTGTTTGTGAAGATGAAGATGTAACGTTTACTGCTACACCTGGTTTCGCTAATTATGAGTTCTTTGTTAATTCAGGTAGTGAACAAAGTAGTGCGTTAAATACGTATACGACAAACACTTTAGTCAATGGAGATGAAGTTTATGTGTCTGCAACATCAGATAAAGGATGTTCTGCCAGCTCTGCTCCACCAGTTAGTATAGTCGTTAATCCTTTACCTGTACCTTCCATAAGTGGTAATTTATCACCTTGTAATGGTGATGTTGAACGTTATACAACAGATGCTGGTAACTCAAATTATGTGTGGACCTTTACTGGTGGCGCGTTTGTTGGCGGAGGTAATGGTTTTGATTATATTGATATCCAGTGGAATAGTACGGGCAGTCAGACTGTAACAGTTTCTTATCGTAATTCTGATGGATGTGATCCTGCAGCACCAAGTTCTCAAAACGTAACAGTTAATTCTTTACCTGTTATATCAATAGCTGGAAATGAAGATGTCTGTTTAAATAGTACAGAAACCTATAGCACACAAACCGGCATGACAAATTACAGCTGGAATGTGGTGGGAGGTAGCATACAGTCAGACGATGGTAACGGAACCATTACTGTACTTTGGAATACCATAGGAAACGGAACTGTTAGTGTTAACTATGAAAATGCTGCTGGCTGTGATGCGGCTACCGACGAACAATTAGCAATTAATGTACATCCATTACCAACTCCTACCATTTCAGGTAATGATCCGGTATGTTTAAATGCTATTGAAACATATACTACTCAAAATGGATATAGTAATTACGATTGGGTTGTTGTTGGAGGTACAATTATTCCAACGGCTAATCCGCATATAGTTGATGTACAGTGGACCTCACTTGGTTCTCAAAGTATTAGTGTTAACTATGAGGCGACTGCTGGTAACTGTAAAGCGGCAACTCCTTTTGTTTTACCGGTCGAAGTTAATGCACTTCCGGTACCAACGATAGGCGGACCAACCGATGTATGTCTGAATTCCACGGGGAATACATATACAACAGAAACAGGTATGTCCGGTTATTCCTGGACAATAAGTGGAGGTATTATTGACTCGGGTAATGGATCAAATACTGTTTCGGTTACATGGAATACAGCTGGAACAGGTACCATTAGTGTTTCATATACAGATGCTAATGGTTGTGAACCTACTAACCCAACCGATTACGTTGTAAACGTTAATAGTTTACCAGTACCATCAATCACAGGCGCTAGCACTGTGTGTCTTATGACAACAGAAGCATATACAACTGATCCGGGTATGAGTAATTATTTCTGGACAGTAAGTGCAGGTGGTACAATTGTCGGAGGACAAAATACACAATCGATAGATGTAGAATGGACAACCAATGGTACAAAAAGCATTACAGTTACATATACAGATACAAATAACTGTGATCCGGATTCTCCAAGTTCGACAAATGTAACAGTGGTCGACTTGCCTAATCCAACAATATCAGGAAGTGATAATGTTTGTGAAGGACATACAGTTACATATACAACCCAGGCAGGTGGAACAAATTACGATTGGCAGATTGTGGGTGGAGTTATTACTCCGTCTGCTGATGAGCATATTGTTGATGTAGTCTGGACACTTGGAGCAGGTAGACAAATCAGTGTTAATTATGAATTGGCATCATGTCCGGCAAGTACACCTTTTGTGTTGCCAGTTACTGTTAATCCAATACCAACTGTTGCCTTAACTGGTGCGAATGAAGCCTGTTTAAATTCAACTGGACATGTATATACCACTGATGCTGGGCAAAATAACTATACTTGGACTGTTACCGGAGGTACATTTGGTCCTGGTGCTAGTCCTGAAGAAATAATAGTTACGTGGGATACTCAAGGAGCCGGTTCTGTAGAGGTTAATTATGATAACTCTAGTGGGTGTTCTGCTGTTAACCCATCACGTATTGATGTAACAGTTCATGCCTTGCCAGTTGTTACAATTACCGGTAACGATGTGGTTTGTAATACTTACCGTGAAGTATACACAACTGAACCAGGTATGAGTTCATATAATTGGTTAGTTACAGGTGGAGTGATAGATGTTGACGATAATAACGGACGTATTGAAGTAATCTGGAATACCGTTGGTTCTCAAACAATTAGTGTAAGTTATGAAGATGCTAACAATTGTAGTCCGGCGGCACCTCAGGTGTTAAATGTAACAGTAAACGATACACCTGTACCAAACATCATTGGTGATACCGACGCTTGTGTAGATAATGTTAAAACTTATAGCACTCAAACAGGATTCAATAACTATAACTGGATTGTTCCGGCTGAAGGAACAATAATATCAGGTACAGGTACAGAGAGTATTGATGTGCTGTGGACTGCCATCGGTACACATACGATCTCTGTCAATTACGAAAACACAAGTAATTGCTCTGGATTAACACCTGCTACTCTTGATGTTACTGTTAATCCACTGGCAGGTGTAGCTCTGAATGTTGTTCCTGGTACGAGTGTAATTATAGGCACTGAAGTAACATTTACTGCAAGCGGAACAGATGTTGTTAATTATGATTATAAAGTAAATGGTAATTTGCAAACCGGACATGATGGTTCAGAGACCTTCAGATGGACACCAGCCGATATAGGTGATGACAATACTGTTGTACGAGTTATTGCTGAAACCAGCAATGGTTGTAAGGATAGTACCGAAATAACAATCAGTGTATTCGAGGGCTTATTCCCATCAAATGTTGAACCAAGTACTCAGACATATTGTGAGGGAAGTCCTGAGACAATATCGATTTACTTGGTTCCACCAATATTGGCAAATGTTACCTATGAACTGATACGTACTGATGATGCACAGTCCATTGGGACGGTATTGGTAACAGATGCTGCAGATGAAGTGCGCTGGACTCATGGTGTTAACGGTGTTGATCTCGAATACAACGGAACGGCAACTTATAAGATTGAAGCATACTGGCCAGCTGTTCCTGGTGATAAGATTGATATGAGTAATACTGTTCAGGTTACTGAGATACCGCTTCCAAACAATACATTCTCAATACAGCCTACGGGAGACGTAACCGGATGTAATGGTGGCATAGGGTATGAAGTAACACTTGATGGTTCTGAGCCTGATGTTGATTATTATCTACTTGTAGGCAGTACACCTGTTGCTGGCCCAGTAAGCGGTACCGGTGGTACCATATCGTTTGGCAATCAACTAACAACTGGTATCTATACTGTTTCTGGTGAAAGAAATGGTTGTCCGGAAGTTATGGCAGGTACCTTTGAGATTAAGTCGGACTGGAGTGGTACTAGCCAGGATGTTGTGGGTGACCCAACTCATGGAAGATTCTGTACAGGTGGTTTAGGCATCGAAGTGATACTGCAAAGTTCTGAAGTTGGTGTTAATTATATTGTTAGTCACAATGGATCTGAAATAACAGGATCTGACTGGACTGGTGATGGTAACTCTCATACATTCGGACCGTACGATCAGGTAGGTGATTATACTGTAAGTGTTAAAACCGTTAGCGGTTGTTATTATCCAATGAATGGTTTAGTTACAGTTATTGAAGAAAGCTTACCAACTGCATTTAACCTGCTTGCATTGAATAATATACCAAGCTACTGTCCTGGTGAAGCAGGCGTTCAGTTACTGCTTGACAATAAGGAAGTAGGTGTAAGGTATACTTTATACCAGGATAACAATCCTGTTGAAGATATTTTAGCAACGAGTGATGGTGGACAATTAGTGTTCACCGGAATATATCCAGAAGGTAATTATACCGTTAGGGCTAATGTAGAGGGCATCACTTGTGAAGAAGATATGGCCAATGATCTTGACGTTGTGATAGATCCTGAACCAATAGTACTTGATTTAATGGGTGAGACCAGTTTCTGCGAAGGAGGAGGATCAGTGGGTCTGTATATTAATAATCCTGAAAATGATGTCACTTACGAGTTGTATCTGGATGGTAATCCGACTGGCAATAATGGAACTGTCAGTGGAGGTCAGATAGTCTGGGATGTTGCAATTGAAGCGGAGTATACTGTTCAGGCAGTTAAGAATAATGCTCAGACCGATTGTGGTCCGGTTGCAATGAACAATGCAATTAATGTTGTAATGACATTATTACCTGAAGATCGTGTGCTAAATGTGGTTGATGGAACTGATTGTTCTAATGGAACAATTATTACCATTCCAAATACTCAAAATAATATTAGGTACGTAGTTGTCAGTATGTCAACAGATTTGCCTGTACCTGGTTACGAGATTATTGGTAATGGTAGCGACGCTTCATTTGCTCCAATATTTGACTCAGACGGATATTATAGGGTTGAAGCATATAATAACACTTGTTTAACCACAATTGATGATACATATAATAATCCAATTCATGTTCAGATAGCTGGAGTGGTTGGTAAGAGGGACATTACCTATATACCTTCAGGACCTATTTGTGTTGGTTCTGGTAATATTACCATCCAGGTAAATATTCCTGAAACAAATATTGATTACGTCTTGTATCGTATTGATGCGATGAACAATGATATACCAGTAGATACTATATTGTCATCACATGCAACAGATCCAATTGAGTTTGATGCATTGTTTGCAGAAGGAACCTATAAGGTAATTGGTTATGCAGATATTATTAACGATCCTTCTGGTTGTAGTAATGAAATGCTGAATCAGGTAACACTTACTTACAATCCATTACCTAAGTCATTTAGATTATATGGCGCGGATAAGTATTGTTCTACTGATCCTGCAATACTGACTCTTGATGGTTCAGAAGGTAACTATGAATATACCTTATTACGCGATGATGGAAGTGGTAATGTATTGGTTGATACGAAAATTGGAGATGGCGGAGAACTGCAGTTTATTCCAGTTAATCAAGATGGTGCTTATACCGTGTACAGTATTTCGCCTGATGGTTGTACTTCCAGCATGAGAGATACAGTTACTGTGAGCGCTGGAACAGATATTGATATGCAGATTGCCAGTTCTAATACCTTGGAATATTGTTCAGCTGATGGCAGTGTTGAAATTAGTTTGCAGAATCAACAGGATGGTGTTCTGTATCAAGTGCTTGATGCATCTTCTGTAGTTGTTGCCGAAGCAACAGGTGATAATAGCGCTACACATCTTGTATTAGGTAGTGTATCAGATGGTTCGTATACAATCTGGGGTTCATATAACGGTATGGGCTGTATTACACAAATGAATAATGGTGACCCGGTTGATGTTACCGAGTTATCCAGCCCACTTACGTTTGGCGTAAGTTCAAATGTGAATAGCGTTTGTGGTAATGTTGGCGCACAGGTAATTCTGAGTGGCAGTGAAGATGGACGCGTTTATAGCATTTTAGCGGATGGATTTGACCTTGGTGATTCACAGACAGGTGATGTAGCAGGAAATTCGATCATATGGAATGTTACCGAGAGTGTTGGCGGTACTGTGATATATGAAGTTATAGCACTTAGTAGTGGTACCTGTGATTTATCCATGGGAACAGTTAGCATCGATTATAAAGAAGCTCCAGAGAAACCAGTTGCTGTATCAACTGATATTCAATATTGTTTTGGAGAAGAAGGGGCAACTGTTAGTTTACTTAATACGCAAGTAGGGTTTGATTACTATATTGTGAACAGCGTAACGAGTGAACGCATTGGATGGTTAACAGGTACTGGTAATCCTGAAGCATTTAATGAATATATTGGAGCTGGAACTTACTATATTATTGCCAAGTCATTTGATAATGGTTGTGAGAATCGGACTGACACGGATATTATTATTATCGAATATTCTGAAATTCCTGAATTCAATATTACAGTTGGTAAGCCTAGCAAGGGAATGACTACTATTGAAGAAGATGAAATAGGAGTTGGTTCTGTAAATGTTGATTCAATTGGATTAAACAACTCAACTTTAGATATTACTTATACTCTTTTGAAAGATGGTAATCCATATGCAATTGAGTATGTAGTGAGTGGCAATGGTAGTCCATTTGTATACGATAACTCACCATCTGACGGAGGTATTTATACTATCCGAGCTGAGGAAAACGGATGTTTACGAGACATGTTAGGTTCTGTCAGGTTGGAGGTGAAACCTTTAATTGCTAATGATACACTTGTTTCTGTCAAAAAAGGTGAAAACGAAAAATTAGTAGTTGTTCACGAAAACGATGATCTTGAAACAACAGTTCTTGATATTATAGGAGCTAATATTAAATTTAGTTTAATTGATCCGAATGTGAATCCAACTCCAGATCCTAATGAGGATGGATTTACTCCACTATTGGCTTATGAGTCGATTCCAAGGAATAAGTTTACGATTGATGCTAATACGGGACAATTACAGTTAATTAAGACTCCAAGCTTCTATGGTCGTGATTCTGTAAGTTATTTAATCTACAATACGGAACATACGCATCGATTTGATCACGCTACAGTTCATTTCTTTATTGGAAATGCTGATGTTGATGAGGAGAATAACCTGTTGATTCCAAATGCATTTTCTCCAAATGGTGATAAATACAATGAGAAGTTTGTAATTAGTGGAAGCTATGGTGAGGGACCAGAATCAGTATCTGAGTCAAAACTCGAGGTATTTAATAGATGGGGTACGGTTATTTATCGTTCTAAAGGCAACAGGTATGGCGAAGACGATTCTTGGTGGGATGGAACGTCTAACGCAGGAGCGATGGTTTCTCTTGGTGAGAAATTGCCGAGTGGTACATACTTCTATGTTTATACTATAACAATTAATGATTCAGAATCTGGTACGAAAACTAAAGAGTTTTCTGGATACATTGAATTAAGGAGATAAAAGATTTTACTATGAGGAATCTGTTAACCATACTGTGTCTGATGATGTTGGTTCTGAGTCTTAAAGCACAAGACCAGGCCCAATACAATCATTATATATCTAACCAAGGGGTATTAAATCCAGCTTATAATGGAACACGCGACGTAATTAGTGGTTTAATTATTCATCGCAGTCAGTGGGTTGGTATGGATGATTCCCCCATGAATCAGGCCATAAATGTTCACGGACCAATTGAGGATACAAATTTAGGAGTAGGAGTGGTACTTGAAAATGATAGAATTGGATTTTCAAATAACTTCAATTTTATGGCTGCCGGTTCCTATAAATTGGAGATGGGGCGAACAAACTTTCTCTCTTTAGGATTGCAAGTCGGGGTAACTTCCAATGTTTATGATGGAACGAAGGCTATAACGGATGACTTCGGAGATCCTTTATTCGAAAGAAAGGAGTCTATTTTAGGATTCAATTTTGGTGTTGGAGCATATTATTATGGAGAAAATTATTTTGGAGGATTTTCTATTCCGCGGTTTTTTAATCCTTCATACGATGAAGCTCAGGAAAATAATGGTCAGTACAAAAATACAGTCAGTTTTGAAAATTTGCACTCTTATTGGTATGGTGGGTACATTTTCGATTGGGATCAAGTAAAAGTTAAACCAACGGCCTTGATCAGAACCGTAGTTGGCGCACCATTAACCTTTGATGTATCTTGTAATGTATTACTAAATGAGCGAATTTGGTTAGGTGCTTCTTATCGAAGTATCTCTGAAGTTGTTTTCCTGAGTGAATATATAATTAACAGACAATGGACGGTCCGTTATTCCTTTGATTATTCATTATCGAAGCTAGGACGTTTTGGACAATATGGATCACATGAGATAGGATTACAATTTGATTTCTCTTTTAATAAGAGAGCAGGTATGCGTTCTATCAGGTATTTCTAAAAATAACTGATGGGCGATTATGAAAAGAAATTTGGACAAAAAATATAACCGATGAAACCTAATTCTCGATTAACACTTCTTCTACTGATGCTTCTGGCTATATCTTCTGTATATGGACAGCGTTCAGAATTGAAGAAAGCACAGGAATATCTAGCCAACGAGGAATACTACAGGGCATTGGAGTATTATGATGCTGCTGAAGAGAAAGGTGCTCAGTTTAATACACAAACGAAAATTGAAATTGCCCGTTGTTACTTTTATCAAAAGAATCAAAACGAAGCATTAACTCGTTATGATGAATTGCAGGACCATTTAACAGGTGAGGACATCGTAAACTTTGCCATATGTTGGCATAGGGGAAATGGTTATGATTTAGCAATAGAATGGTATAATAAAGCCAAAAAGCAAGGTGCTAACCCAATTGATATGGATAACCTGATTAAATCCTGTGAATGGGCTAAGGAAAATGGTGATTATAATCCGGATGTAGTTGTTAATCCGGCTAGTCTGTTAGTTGGGGGGCAGTCTTTTGGTATTCAATATTTTAAGAATGGCGTAGTTTATTCTGCAGAAAAGGAAGGTAGAAGTAAAGAAGTGGACCGCTCTGGTAAAGGCATGTTAAACTTGTTTTTCTCAGAAATGGTTGATGGAGAAATTCAGGAAGAGAGTCGTTCTTTTTCCAAAAATCTGGAATCTGACTATCATGTTGGGGCAACTGCGTTTACCAGTGATTATAAGCGTATTTACTATACTAAGCCTGTTCGGGTCAAGGGTGGAGATAGTCGATTAAAAATATTTACATCAGTATTTGATGGAGAAGAATGGGTAAATGAAAGGGAATTAGGGATTAACTCTGATGATTATAATACGGCATACCCTGCTGTATCAGCCGATAATAAATACTTGTACTACTCATCAACACAACGAGGTGGATTTGGTGGCAAAGACCTTTACAGGGCAGAGATAAAATCTTCTGGTGATGTTGTAAATGGCGTTAATCTTGGAAAGGTAATTAATACATTTGGAGACGAAGAATGGCCATTCCTTGATCAGGAAGGGAACTTATACTTTGCCTCTGACGGTCACCGTGGATTTGGAGGATTGGATATTTTTATGGCAGAGAAAACAGCCAGTGGGTATAGTGAGCCGGTAAACCTTCGTCAGCCAATTAACGGTGGTATGGATGATTTTGGATATGTGTTAAATCCAGCCGATCAAACAAGAGGTTTTCTATCTTCGAATAGAATCGGAGATGGTACTAGCGATGGTGTATTTACCGTTGCTCCACCAGCAGCAGAGGAAGAAGAAGATACGGATGCACCTCCTATTTTTGGTTTGGAAGAAGTCCCAATCGTGGATATGCAGAGTGAAGAACAAGTGGAAACACCTGAAGTAGACCTCAGCATGTACCCATCAAGTTTATCTACTAAGTTTACATCCACTTTTAATGGTGATGTTGTTCCTGGTGTCACAGTGGTTATCAGAGACGCTAATAGCGGTACTTTAGTTGCATCTGGTGAATCAGGAGATGACGGGCACGTAGCAATTGTTATACCTGATGAGTATAAAAATGAAGAGCAGGAGTTTGAAATTAAATTTTCTAAAGGCGATGAGTTTAATGCTAAGCGAATGATTGTAAATATCATGGAGATTGAAGATATTAACAGCAATGGTCTATCATTAACGCCTATCTTCAAGGATGATGTATTGGATGATATTGGTACAATGATTATCCCTTATGAAGGGAATGAAATTACCAAGGAGGGATTAGCTGTATTGGATGAACTAGCTGCTTACTTGTTACAAAATCCTAATATTGTTGTTAAACTAAATGGTCATACTGAAGCCAAGGGAAATAGATACAACAACTTAAATGTTTCCCAGAACATTGCAGATAAAGCAGAGCAAATAATGATCACTAAAGGCATCAATGATGATCAAATGATACCAAGAGGATATGGTGAACGCTATCTTAAAAATAAATGTCAACGTGGTATTTATTGCACAGACAGTGAGCATCTGATCAATCGACGGATTGAAGTTGTAGTGTGGCGAATTCTTGAATAGTAATTGGAAAAGGTAATACCTATCAATAATGAGACATTTATCGCTTATAATAGTTGTTTTAATACTTAGCATGGGTTTTCATGCTAAGGCTGATAAATTGGATAAATTACGCACCAATAAGAAGATTATTCGAATGGGGGAAGCCAAGGCTCCTTACTTCGCTATTCAGATCATTGCATTGAAATTGCCTCCTCAGGCACCTGAATTCTTTAGAAATGTAGATGTGGCACGCGAATATCCATGTAATGACGGCTATTTACGCTTCTGTGTTGGTGAATTTAATTCGTATGAAGAAGCGAAATCAGCTTTAGAGTCAGTGAAAGGCATAGGATATGATCAGGCTTTTGTTGTCAATACACGAGAATATGCTCTGGATGGTAATGCAGCACAGTATTCTTCATCTTCCAAAAACAAAAAAATAGATCCAAATAAGACGTATACAGTACAACTTGGAGCAATGCGATTTCCTGTTTATCTAAGTCATTTTGAAAATATTGATGATGTGATGGAATTCAGGATGAAGGATAAGATATTTCGCTACACAACTGGTCAGTTTAGTGGAGATATTGCTGAGGAGGAGTTAGCTAAGATCAAAGCATTGGGTTACAAAGACGCCTATTTGGTTGAGTTGGATAAATACCTTCCCTTTAAGATTGAATAAAAAATTGTAGTTTTGCATTAATAGCAAGCCGGTCTATCGCTGTAACCGAAGGGTTGGAGAGGAAAGTCTGGGCAACACAGAGCACCGTGCTTCTGAATAGGAAGATGTCCGTGAGGGCATAGTAATGTAGCAGAAAATAACCGCCTTAGGGTAAGGGTGAAAAGGTGAGGTAAGAGCTCACCAATGCGGTAGGTGACTATTGCAGTTGTACATCTGGCGGGTTGCAAGACCATGTATATCATAATTCCGTAAGGAGCAGAGCTGCTCGCTTTGTTTCATTGAAGTTGTGAGGGGTAGGTCGCTCGAGATAACAGGTGACTGTTATCTAAGATAAATGATAGACGCTTCCATTGGAAGATACAGGACCCGGCTTACAGGCTTGCTATTTCTTTCCTTTTAAAGCCTTTTTGAGTAACGAACATGCATTGGACCGAAGTGGAAATTGTAAAGTCAGTTTTAGCATTCTAAAATACACGCAAGAGAATGATTAAAATTCACCGGGAGTTCAATGTGACGGATGAAAATAAATTATAAATACATAAAACGAACATGTAAATTTGATTATCCTAATTGACGCACAGGAGGATGATCAAATTTATTTAAGAGTTCCATATGACCTTTGAAAATAAATTTAATCATATGAAAGATCGAATAGCTAAAATCATAGACTTTCTTACTGAAGAAATTTGGCGTATCAGAGCCGAGTCAACTACCAAACGCCAGTTTTTCCTGATTCGCATCATTCGTATTTTAAGTATTTCGATAAAAGGCTTTATTAACGATAAATGTCAATTAAAAGCTTCTGCACTTACTTTCTATTCTTTGTTATCTGTGGTACCTGTAGCCGCTCTTGCTTTTGGAATTGCTAAAGGTTTTGGACTCGATAATAAATTGCAGGATATTTTAAAGGATAGGCTAGAGGGCCAGGAGGAAGTATTGGATTTTATATCAGACTTTGCTCTCAACTATCTGGAAAAAACGCCTGGAGGTGAGATTGCAGGAATTGGTCTGGTTGTTTTGTTTTGGTCGGTGATGAAAGTGTTTGGAAACATTGAACATTCATTCAATGATATTTGGGAAGTTAAACATGCACGGTCATTCATTCGGAAGTTCAGTGATTATATTTCTCTGATGCTGGTTGGTATTGTTTTCCTGATTTCAAGTGGAGGAATGGTAGCTGTTGTAAGAAGCCAACTTGAGAAGGTTGGAATCGAAGGAGATGGCGTTTCCTCGCTGCTTTATGTTTCCTCAATAGTATTGGTATGGATCGTATTTACACTGCTTTTGTATATCATGCCTAATACCAGAGTAAAGTTCCGATCGGCTTTATTTGGTGGCATTATTTCAGGTACATTATTTCAATTGCTGCAATATGGTTACATCCATTTTCAGTCATCAGTAACAAGCTATAATGCTATTTACGGTAGTTTTGCTGCCTTACCATTCTTCCTGATCTGGCTTCAGGCAAGTTGGTTAATCGTCCTTTTAGGTGCCGAATTATCTTTTGCTTTTCAAAATGCCCATAGTTATGAATTTGATGCTGATACGCGCCGAATAAGTTATGAATATAAAAGACACGTGTTATTAATGGTTGCAGCATTCGTTATAAAGCGATTTGCGCGCGGAAAATCGGCTCCAAGTAACATGGATTTATCAAATGAGTTAAAGCTCCCTATAAGGCTGATTAATGAGGTTCTTTATGATTTGGTTATAAGCCATGTTTTCTCAGAAACAACCAGTGAGGATGAGAAAGAAACATTATATCAGCCTGCCACGGATATTAATCAACTGACGGTAATGAAGGTCATTAAAATGGTTGAAGCAAAAGGAAGTCGTGATCTTCATTTTGAGGAAACCATTCATCTGCATAATCTACAGGGGATTTTGGCAGAGTTTGATGACTTATTGAAAGGAAGTAATCGAAATATCCTGTTAAAAGATTTATAGGAAATAAGATAATAGAAGCAAGAATAATAACAGAAAAGGCGATAACCGATCAAGTTATCGCCTTTTTATAAGAACCGCATCAATCGGGATTATTTAAACTCCTGAAAACAGGATTTGAGTGCATGTAATTATCGATAATCCTCCGTACTATAAATAGTAACCACAAGGGCGAGGCCCGCTCTTTAAAAACATAGCGTCACTCGGTGTTTCTTTAGTGTTGAGTTTAACAATCTAAATACGACTGATGCGGAATGTCTTTGTCAATGATCGTAATACAAATATAGGTTTTAATATAGCTGTATCCAAGAAAATATAAGGGTTTTCGAGTGATTGAGACAGAATGCGTTGATTTGTAAAAAATTAAAATGTGTACTTTTACCCTTACTTTAATTCGATTTTATAAAATTCAAGAGATTAAAAGTATTGCATGTACGTAATTGTTGATATTGAAACAACCGGCGGAAATTTAAAGAACGGAAAAATAACGGAGATTGCAATCTACCGGCATGATGGAGAAAAGGTTGTTGATGAGTTTGTTAGTTTAGTTAATCCTGAAAGTTATATCCCTCCGTTTATCACTTCTTTGACTGGTATTACAAATGATATGGTTGAAACGGCGCCACCTTTTTATCAAATAGCCAAGGATGTGGTGGATATCTGCAAAGATGCTGTCTTTGTTGCGCATAATGCAGGTTTCGACTATAATTTTATAAAAGAGGAGTTTAAAAACCTGGGATACAGTTTTGAAATGCCAACAATATGTACGGTTAAGCTTTCAAGGAAGTTATTACCTGGTCATGATTCCTATAGCCTTGGTAAGATTTGTCCTGCTTTGGGTATTGGTAATGATGCCCGTCACCGTGCTGCAGGTGATGCACTGGCGACTGTTCAGCTATTTGAAATCCTGCTCCAAAAGAACAATGGGATATTAAATCCCGAAGACCCATATAAAGAATTTTCGGCCAATGGATTGCATCCTGATTTGACCATTGATCACATAAAGTCTTTACCTACTCAGGTTGGAGTATACTACATGCACAACGAGAATGGAGAATTGATTTATATTGGCAAAAGCAAAAACATCCGAAACAGGATTATTACGCATCTCGGTAATCCCCGTACCAAGAAAGGGATCGAAATGAAGCAGAATGCGGCCGATATAAGCTATTTTCTGACCGGAAGTGAGTTGATCGCCTTACTCAAAGAATCGCAGGAAATAAAGGCGGAAAAACCCCGATATAACCGGGCGCAGCGTCGATCAAGAAGTAAGGTGGGATTGTATCATTATACCGACAGACGCGGGTATGTACGTTTAATGCTCAAACCGAATACAGGAGTTGAAATCCCTGATGCCACTTTTGAAACCATGCAAGAAGGACGGGAGCGACTTTTTCAATGGATTGAAGAGTACGAGCTATGTCAGCAATTATGTGGATTGTATGAAGGAAAACATGGCTGTTTTCAATACCAGCTTAAAACCTGCAAAGGGGCATGTGTTGGAGCGGAAACTGATACCAACTATAATAGCCGCGCGTTGCAACTATTAAATAAGCTTTCATATGGACATGATAACCTGGTTATTTTAGACAAAGGAAGAAATGATGCAGAGATGGCTATTGTCGTTATCGAAAATGGAAGCTATTTAGGTTGGGGATATATTGAAGAAGATGTCTGCATTGAGAAGCCGGATCAGTTTAAGGACCACATCAGCTATTATGATGATAATGGTGATACCAGAAGCATTATATCAAATTACCTGCGGAATAAGAAGTATAAAAAGCTGATACCTTATTAATTGTAATGGATTACAGACTTATAGACGCAAGACATAAGACAAAAGATTGATTTACGAGGCGCTTAATATCACTTTGATTGATATTTTGCATGTCTGAATAATCAGTTAAATAGTTAGTCATGTCATAACTCGTCGTTTGACTAACAGCATTAAATCGGTTTAGTCGGGCGATGAGTGTTGTACAACATATTAGGCGACAAACAACTTCCTAAGCATCTCAAAGATGCTAAGGAAGTATGTAAGAATCGATATTATTTCTTAAAAAGATAAGGTTGATCAGGTGTGAGCTTAGTTTCTATTTCCTTACCATCAATAATTAGTGTAACAGTCTTATCATCTTTAGCTGTCAACTTAACTTCGTTTACCAGGTTATTTGACCATTTAATATCCACCTCAATATTACCACGGGCTTTAAGTCCTTTAATCGATCCTTCCTTCCATTGATCCGGTAATGCCGGTAAAATACGTATGATTCCTTCTTCGTGCGACTGAATCAGCATTTCAGCTATCCCTGCAGTATATCCGAAATTACCATCAATCTGGAAGGGAGGATGTGCGTCAAACAGGTTTTTAAACATCGATTTTTTAAACAATAGTCCAATGTGCTTATGCGCCTGGTTACCATCCAATAAACGCGCATAACAGTTGATCAGCCAGGCACGACTCCAGCCTGTTCCAGCTCCACCATTATCAAGACGATGTTGGAGCGTTTGATTCACAGCCTCCAATAATTCAGGAGATTCACTCTTGGTAACCGCTGTACCTGGATGAAAACCATAAAGGTGGGACATGTGCCGGTGACCGGGCTCAACCTCTTCATATTGACGATCCCATTCAAGGATTAATCCACTGTCGCCAAGTACAAAACCCGGACGAAGTTGCTTTCGTTGTTGGGCTATTTTTTTACTTAATTCACTGGTGATATTCAACTCACTGCATGCCTGAAGGTAATTGTCAAATATCTCTGTAATCACTTGTTGATCCATTGCAGAACCAAGACAAGAAGCTACAGGATTGTCATTGTGGTCAATAAACCGGTTTTCAGGAGAGGTTGAAGGTGCTGAAATAAGATATCCGTCTCTTGGATCTTCAATTAACCAATCACTATAAAATTGAGCCACTTGCTCCATGGCTGGAAAAGCCTGTTCCTTTAGAAAGGTTTTGTCGTGTGTAAATAAATAGTGTTGCCAGTAGTGCTGCATTAACCATCCGCCAGCACCAATTGAGCAGCCCCAATAAGCAGTTGGTGCTCTTAGCCATGTTGGCGCCCATAAATCAGTTGCATGTGGAATAAACGCACCTTTGCATCCAAAGTTCTTTTGTGCCGTTGTCTGGCCATTGACTACCAGTTTGTCGACATAATCGAAAAGTGGTTGATTCAATTCATCCAGGTTGGTAACATTGGCCAGCCAGTAATTCATCTGAAGGTTAATATTAAGATGATAATCCGCATTCCACGGTGCTGTGATATGCTTGTTCCAGATTCCCTGTAAGTTGGCAGGATTGGTTCCGGGACGTGATGAACTGATCAGAAGGTAACGTCCATAGTTGAAAAGCATGGCTTCTAGTCCAAGATCAGTTTTTCCGTCGCTGATATTTTTTATTCTTACATCGGTTGGTAAAGTATCATTATTGGCATGAGCTAATTTCAAATTAACCCGGTTATAGAGGCTTTGATAATCTGTTATATGCTGCTGTTTTAAGTCAGCTAATTTGATGCTTGTGGCATTTTCCAAATCTTTTTGGTTTTGTGCCGAAAAATCATCGTGATAATAGGACGAGTTACATACCAGGTATATGATAGCCTCCTTTACCTGATCAAGCTTTAAAGAGTTTTCTGTTGATGTTACTTCTCCTCCCGTGTTCTTAACCTGCACAACTGTTTCGAAACGAACTCCTGAATTGATTGGAGCAGGCTGTGAATCGAATTTTCCATCCATTTGAGTTATTTCACCTGTCATCACCAATTGCTTTTTATCATTGGTTGAAAGGTTGACGGTTGGATGGCCCTTATCATCGGGTCGGCTTAATCTTATTTCGCCGTTTAAACCTTCCGGTACCTCACTTTTAAGGTGTACAACCATTATCTGGTGTGGAGCTGATACAAATACTTCCTGACTGAATTGATAGCCATTGCTTTTATAGTGTGTTGATGAAACAGCTTTATTTAAGTCCAGTTCACGACGGTAATCACTAATATTCTCATGCTTAAAATCCAACCATAAATCACCCATAGTCTGATGCGAGCGAACAATGCTTTTTCGTGAAAACTTTTCTACAAATAGTTGGTCAGCTTCAGTATGTTTTCCTTCAAACAGGAGTTCACGTATGGTCTGTAAGTCATCAGGTGTACCAGCGGGTTCATCCCAACCTAAGTCGGCCGGCCACATGGAATCTTCATTGAGTTGTATACGTTCGTCAGATGTATTTCCGAATACCATGGCACCAAAACGGCCGTTTCCAACAGGTAAAGCCTCGTTCCAGTTTTTAGCCGGCTGTTTATACCATAGTAAATGATCAGATGGTTTTTCTTTAGGTGTGGGTGTGTTACACGACATTAACCCGGTAACCATTATAATCAGGCAGGGGAATAGTAGATTTTTAATAAACATGGATAATGTATTTAAGATTTTGGAAACCTAAATATACTATCTAAATGAGCTATTTAATCCTCTGGGATCGAAATTGGGAAGATTAGAACATATGTGGTATTAATGACTGTAAAAAAGCCAATCAATTATTGATTGGTTTATGCAGACCTGACAGGTTTCTCAAACCTGTCAGGTCTTTATCGTTCGGAAGTAATGCAATTATTACATTACTTATCTATACATTTTATTCACCAGTATATGATCAGCAATGGTCATAGCAGCCATGGCTTCTACGATAGGTACTGCACGTGGCAATACACAAGGATCATGTCGTCCTTTTGTGGTCGATTTTATTTCCTCACCACTTTTGTTCACTGTATTTTGTTCCTTTAAAATGGTGGCAATAGGTTTAAAGGCAACATTGAAATAGATGTCTTCACCATTACTTATTCCACCCTGAATACCGCCTGATCGATTGGTTCTGGTTCTTACCCGTTCTCCATCCATGTAGAATTCATCATTGTGTTCAGAACCCTTTAGGTCGGTTGATCCAAAACCCAAACCATACTCAAATCCTTTAACTGCATTAATCGATAACATGGCCTGGCCAAGTGTGGCATGTAGTTTATTAAAAACCGGATCGCCTAACCCTACCGGTGCATTTTTAATCACACAACTGATAACACCGCCCACCGAATCTTTATTTTTTCTTACGTCATCGATAAATTCAATCATTTTGTTGGCTGTATCGTTATCCGGACATCGAACAATATTACTTTCAGTGTTATCCAGGTTAAGCTCAGTATAAGATTTATCCAACTGTATTGATCCTACTTTAGAAGTAAAAGCCTGGATGCTTATTCCTTGCTGTTGAAGCATCAACTTAGCAATGGCCCCAGCTACTACGCGTGCAATAGTTTCGCGTGCCGAAGAGCGTCCGCCACCACGGTAATCGCGTATGCCGTACTTGCTTTGATAAGTATAATCGGCATGTGAAGGACGGTATACATCTGCTATATTGCCATAATCCTTAGAACGCTGATCTTTATTCCAAATCACAAACCCAATGGGTGTACCCGTTGCTTTACCTTCGAAAATACCTGATAAAAATTCTACCTTATCCTCCTCATTTCGAGGAGTTGTAATGGCAGATTGTCCAGGACGACGGCGATTCAGTTCACTTTGAATAAAATCTTCATCGATGACGGTATTGGGGATAACACCTTCAATAACACCACCAACTGCTTTGCCGTGTGATTCACCAAATGAGGTTAATTTAAAAAAGGTGCCAAACGAATTTGCAGACATATATTGTGATTTGTTTATAGTTTGTAAATAATTGAAGCGTAAAAATAGTTGTTTATAAGCTATTGCCCAAAGGGAAAAGCACGGATTGTACGAAACATGCCCATGATTTCACTTTGTCAGTATGTACAAACGTCATTTTCTTTTTTGGGGGATGTGTCAGGACGTACAAACGCCATTTCCTTTTTGGGGCGGCTTTGTCATTATGAACACGAGCCATTTTCGATTCTGTAATATCAAAAAGGGAGATGAACCTCATCTCCCCATTAAATATGCTAATGTTTTAAAAGTCATTAACCGCAAGAGCAGCCTCCGCCGCAACCGCCTGATCCGGAACCACATCCGGTATCACACGATTCCATAATTTCATCTTCAGTTGCTTCGCGCACTTCTAATACTTCTCCTTTAAAGAATAAATTATCGCCGGCTAATGGGTGGTTAAAGTCCATTTTTACTCTTTCGTCACCAACTTCAAGTACCAATCCGTTAAGGCGGTTACCATGGGCATCCTGCATAGGTACATGATTACCAACAGTTAGAAGATTTTCATCAACTTGTCCTTCCACTTCGAAAATGTTCTTTGGAATTTCAACAATGGCATTTGGATTCACTTCTCCATATGCTTCAGCTGCTTTTAGTTCGAAGTCGAATGCTGAACCTTTAGCCAACCCTTCTAACTTGGTTTCGAACATCTCTAACATTTTGCCAGCACCAAATACAAATCCAAGCGGAGATGCCGACTCTGTTTTCTCAATCACTTCTCCTTCTGTACCGTTGGTTCTTAATTCGTAAGAAAGGGTAACAAATTTGTTTCTTCCGATTTCCATTTTATAAAATTTAGTATTGTTATTTTTTACCTAAAAAATTATTCTTTACTCAAGCATTGTACCACTTTTGTGCACGTGACAATGTTTCATATTTCCTGACAGATAGACGTAAACTGCTGCAAAGTAAACCAGTTTTTTCTTAATCAAGTCATTAATTGTACTAAAAAGACAGTAAAGCTGTAAAAAAGTTCAAAGCGAGTTTAAATTTTAAATCAATACTGTCCGGTTAAACAGATTAAATATGCCATATGGAACTCCGCCATTGTTCCGTATTATTTGCTATCAGCTTATCTATAGCTATGTTAGCCTGATCCAAAAAAGAAAGCAAAAAAGGTCAAGGCCTCCATTACTACCGCGCGAATTGAAAATCGACGAAGTCAATTCCTTCGCGTTGTTATGCTTTTATACCACGCGTGAGGACACGCGCAGTAGCGGTGGAAAGGAAGAGTATTAATTCAGATTGTAAGTCAGTAGCGGATGTAAACTTTAACCAAAACCTCTTCTGCTATATTTCTTCTCAGAAGTTTAGGTATTTTAACCTTGTAGTCTTCTGGTCGAAGGGTGAACTCAGTTTTTAATACAATGCTGTCGCCATAAGATGTGTAGGTGCCTTCCAGCTTAATGCTTTTTGTAACTCCATGTATGGTCATATCACCCTCTGCATAGGCTGCATGAGTCTTTTTAGGTACAATTGAATCGGGATGATATATGTGTCCGGTGAATGTGGCATTAGGATAAATATGCGATTCAAGGTATTTCTCATTAAAGTGTTTTTGCATTAATTTTTTTTTGAACGAAAATTGCTTAATGGGAACAACCACAGCTATTTCGTTATTAGATAAATCAATGATGCTTGTTACAATCTTATTTTCGGCATAGATATTTTCAAGCGGTGCTGATGAGTAAAACGATGCAAAACCATCAGTACTCTGCAGTCTGTCCTGTCCTGATAGAGTTGCAGTATTTATCAGGCAAAATATAACGAGTACTATGGTTTTTAACTGATTCATATTATAAATCGAATGATCGCATTATACTAAAGCCAATGTGAATATCACCATCAAAGAAGTTGTCGTTATCCCAATTATAGGATAAGCCGCTTGTTTGTAATCGGGTTGAGTTAGTTATAAAAATCTGAAATACATGTCCTCCTGTATCAAGGTCGATGCCTAAGGAAAGCGGGTTTCGTCCTGCATCATAGAATGGAGCATCAAAAGTTGGCCAGATATATACATATTCAGTATTAATTGTAGCCGAAGGAGAAATATCAACGCTTATTCCAAACACTGTTGAAAAAATTGAGTGGGGCATTTCTTGCTCATGAACTCTGTTTACATACACAAATGTAGGACTCAGCATGGCGGAAAATGATTTGAACCGTTTTGCCAGAATTACCTGGTTAGCATACTCCAGGCGATCACTAAACGACCTGCTATCATCATAGCTTTTTGTTTTGATATTAACCCCAAATGAATAAGCTATGGATAAAGGCGGATGCTTATCTGTACGCTGCTGTAATAGAGCCAGTTTAATCGTGTTCTGAACGGTTTTATCAAAATCGTTGGAACGAGCTAATGCATAGCTCAATTTATCGCTGACTCCATATTCAAGAGCCAAATCAACATTAAACATCTGATCCAATCCGTACAATTCTTCTAACCCATCTGATATTCGACCAAATAAATGTGAGACTCTGAACTGTAATTCTTTCTTACGCAATTGTTCGGTTGATTGTGTTAGTATCAGGCGGTTACTTTTAAAAATACTTAGCACTTCCTGATCGTCGTTCTGAGCCTGAGACTCCAATTCATTAAGTAAACTATTATTTTGAGCGGTCAGTGAACTCGAAACCAGCAGGCAAATCACAGTAATGCCTACCATGTTTTTATAGCAAGATGTTGGGTGCGACAGCATAGCGGTTTATTTAATATTGTTTACCAATTCCAGAAAGTCCTCAAACTTGTCTATTTCTTCCTGTGGCAGTTTAGGACCACCTTTAGGCATTGTACCATTATTAACCAGACTAAACATGCCTGACGCATTATTAATGGCATTACTTAACTGACCATAATTGCTGGAATTACTTTTGCTGTGGTATCCCTCATGGCAGGAAACACAGTTAGCAGTTATAACCGATTTTAAAGTGTTGTTATAATAACTTTCGGCGGCTTTATATTCTGGTGTTTCTTCAACAGGAGGATCAACATTGTCATCATCGCTTGAAGAGGAACAAGCCGACAGACCAATCATGCAGGCCAAAATAAATATGAACTTTTTCATGATAATGGTATTAATTGGTTAAACAATATATAGTCGAGCTTACTAAGCTCAATTTAAATCAAGCCAGTCATTACAAATCTTTGCCAGATGCCACCTTCGGTTAGTTTTCAATTGGAATTCAAAAGAATACCTACTTAAAAGAACAACACCACTTGTTGGTAATTGTTTAATTATAAGTATGATGAATAAGGTTTATGATTGCATAATTGATTTGAAATAATGATGCCATTATTGATTGATGATAGAGGAGTAAATAAAGGATGAAATTATCTTTTTTTAACTAATAAACTATTCACAAGCGGACAATATGGGTGTAAATTACGCGTCGATGGTATGTCTAACTAAATGATTGGTTATGAACAAGAAAAAGATTTATCAAGAAATTGAGTCAATGTTTGGGCTTGTACCGACATTCTTACAGAAGGTGCCGGTGGATACGCTCGAATTGGAATGGAATCTAATGAAGAAGGTAGGTATTGAGGAGCATGCTATTCCAAACAAGTACAAAGAGTTAATCGGAATTGGTATTTCAGCTGTAACAAAATGTCAGTATTGCATATTTTTCCATACGCAAATGGCAATACTTTTTGGTGCAACTCCTGAAGAAATAGAAGAAGCTGTTCACTATGCTAAGCATACTGCCGGATGGAGTGCTTATACCAATGGCCTTGATCTGGATCTAAATCAATTCAAAGACGAAGTAACAAGAATGTGTGCATTTGTGAAAGAAACTCATGTAGCCCATGCATGAATCTGATTCACTTATTTTATCGATGTTTTCTTAAGATGCCGGACTTTAAACAGTCCGGTGTTTTTGTATAAGTGTTCTTATTAAGCCATCTAAACAAGCAATTTGCAATGCTTTTAACTATTGAAGTAACGTTTTGTCCATGGGCATTGAACAATACATTGCAGGCAAGGTGAGCATTTATATACATTTATTATCTCATCACGATCAAAAGTGATATTCCAATTATTACCGTTAATGGCGTTTGTTGTGCAAATGTTTTGGCAGTTTGAACAGGTTCCACACCTAGGTTCCTGAGGTGAATGGTTAATAGTTTGTAAAGGGGCATTGGTGAGCACTGAACACATACTGATAGCACAGCCATATTCAGGTGTAATCAGCAAGTTGTTTTTACCAATCCAACCTAGCCCAGCTTTTAAAGCAAGTGTTTTGTGGGGGAGAGGAGTTCGATGTTCATCCTTATTATACAAACCTGACTTCTCGATACTAGCTTCGGATTGAGAGTAGGCTTGAAAGCCTAGTTCTGAAATTCTTTCGGTTAGCTGATCAGCCACATGATCGGTGAATAATTCGGTATTATGAAATTCATCTTGCTCAACTTCCTTGTTAAGTATCATTTGCGCCACATAATCAGGTTTATTGGCAACTTTTTTCAGATAAGGTTTTGATAGGGCTTTACCAAATAAAATAGCAGTGGGATAGTTTTGTGTTTGAATCGTCGGCAAATTCGATAGATTGACAAAACGGATGAAGTCCATTTTATTGTAGGAAAGAAATTCTTCTATTAGGGGTTGTACTTGCACTTTGTGTGAATTGAAAAGTAAAACTGCTTCTAAGATAGTGTTTATTGATGAGTGATTGGAAGTATATACGATGAACAAAAACTGCCGGTAAAAACATACCGACAGTTGTGATAATACCTAGATGCTTTAATTTCAAACCCTAAAAGAAGTATTTAGCACCAAAAGTAAATGAGTCAATTCCAAAGTTGAAATTAAAGCCTTGGGATTCATTCTTTGTCTGAGGATAAGAATTGTCTTCGGTCTCATATTTCCTCTTCATATAATTGACCTTTCCTATGGAGGTTCTCATAGCCCATTTACTGCAGTTTATATGCATAAAAGCAATTTCCCTAAAAAAGAAGGCGTGTACAAATATTCATGAGCAGAAAAATGCTTTGGAAGGGCTTGTATGTTTGTACAAGCCCTTCCAAAGCATTTTGGCGACTCTTGTACAAACGTACAAGCGTTCCCAAAACCGTGGGATGCTCCTTGTACAAACGTACAGGCCTTCACCAAAAGCTGCGGCACCAAAAGTACAAACATACAAGCCTTCACCAAACCGTGAGGCAACCTTGTACAAAGGTACAAGCCTTCCTCAAGCAAAAAATCGGACATGCACGCCTAAAAATGTATTTTTTAGCTCATACCTCCAGGAAGAATGTACAGATCGATTTCATTAATATCTACCAATTAATAACCTGTTTTCACTTGTTAGCCTCCTATTGATGTGACCATGCCACTGCCTGAAGAGAATAAACCAGCTCAAAATTCTTATGCTTATTAATTTCAGGTGTGAGATAGGCAATTTCCCAGTCAGAGAATCCATCAAATAGAAATATGTATACTTTCTTTGTTATGCATTGTGTTTTATAAGGTTAGAAATTTTTGTCGGCTGGAAATAAAAAACTAAGGAGTGAGAATAATGAACTCATCATTTTTAATTTGCGTCGCCTCTTCAGGATTAAGCTTTAAGTCACTTATAGCACGTTCCCGAGATGGTTTAAAAGTATAAAAGATCAGGAATAGCAATAGGGTAAACAACAGGAAATAGATTTCTCCACTGATGAAGACAACCACAATCGAAAATAGAGCTGCTCCTTCAACCAATGCCAGCCGAATAATATTAGCGCTATAATACACCTGCATTTTGTCGCTTAGTTTAACTTTTGTGAATGCCGATTTGCATAGCCTTGAATACATCAGTTTACTTACAATAATTGCTATTGCAGCCAAAACAGGCACAACTATTGAAAAAGGGAATGAAAGCCCATGAGTGTTTATTTCACCATTACCTGACTTTATGAATAATACTACGGCTGTAAAACCAACCATGCCAATAAGCATGGCGAAGTAAATGATACTAATAGTCCTGAAAAATTGCTTTGATGTTCGAGATGGATTCATTTTAAATTTTGTGTGTGAGTATTGTTAGCTGTTAAGTTCAGATTGATTTCGCCAACCGATTATAAAAAGCTTTTAACTCTTGCTTTTTATGTTGTTCAAGGCCATGCCAGCGAATACCTTGTATGGCACCTTCAAGGGCATAGAGCATATTCAGGCATACTCCGTTATTTTCAAGCGTGGCAATCTTCACAATAGCATTTTCGCTGCCCATTTCTTTTAACTCCTCTAGAGTATTAATACCTACAGCATTGAGTTTATCGGCTAATGTTTTACCAATATTAGGTAGTTGCGTTAAGGAATTCATTCTTATATTATTTAATTTGGATGTTCAATCCATCGGTATTAAGTCCCTTATGCGGATTATCCGACTTTTTATAGCTTAACTCAATGGCATTAACAATATCATTCGGCAACTTAATCTCAATCGCATTTTTGGGAGTCGTGTTGGTCGTAAATATAAAATCCTCACCGTTGATGTTTAAAGAAAGTTCATCGGTACCTTTATTCTTCGGGTAATTAAGAGTAAGCATGTAGTTCTCTTTTTTATGACTTGTTACATGCCATTTCAATTTAATAACTGTTGGTTTGCTGGAGTAGTAATCATGACCGCTATAGCTATGGTATTTCACACCGTTTTTTTGATGAAGTATCGTTTCAGGATTATCATCTAAAGCAATAAGCTTAGAAGGTGTATAAGAAAGATCTCCAGTGTATTCTACAACAATTACAGTAGCAAAACGATCTTTGGTCATGGATTCAGGCAGGTTTATTTCCAGGTTTCCATTAACAAACTGATTTGGTATTTCTGTGTCAGGGTTAGCAAGAGGATATATTTTCCGGACTTTAGCATTAACACCTTCCAGTACGAGTTTATTATTTTCAGGGAAATCAGTAATACTCAGGTATAGTTGTCCGGGCTTAGCCGTGATATATCCCCAGGAAGGCTTTTCAATAACCGACTCGTGCGTATTATAGATCGCTTCACCGTTAACCTTCAGCCACTCACCAACAGCTTTTAGTACGTCTCTTTCAAAAGGAACAATTGAACCGTCTGCTTTTGGACCAATGTTTAACAGGTAATTACCTCCAGCACTGATAATATTTAGCAGATCATGGATTTTTTCCTCAATCTTACCATTTAAATCGGTTCTTTCTTGCCACGAACGGTAACTCCATGTTTCATGGAACATGGATGCGGGGGTTTGCCATGGAACACCCATTTTGAATTTAGGTTTGTAATTATCACCCATGACAACAAAATCACCCTGATCGTTCCATATTCTGCCACTTACAAGACAGTTAGGTTGTAACTTTTTAACTAAGTCGGCTATTTCTTTGCTTTGTTGATATGTAGGTGCACTCATATCGAACCACATTTCAGATATATCGCCATAATTGGTGAGTAATTCTTCCACCTGATTGAGGTTATACTGATGATGAGCTGGTGGGATTGAGTCGGAATTACGTGTTGAAACAAAAGGTAAAGCACCCTCATAATCCCAATCAATTAATGAGAAATAAACACCAAATTTAAGCCCGTGACGTCGACATGCATCAGACAGTTCTTTAATGACATCTTTTTTGTATGGCGTTGCATCAACCACATCGAATTGAGAGTATTTTGTATCGAACATTGAGAAGCCATCGTGATGTTTTGCAGTGATAACAATCGATTTCATACCAGCCTCTTTGGCTAGCTGCGCCACAGCATCGGCATCCCATTTAGTTGGATTAAACGATTTGGCCAGTTCACGGTATTCCGATGTAGGGATTTTGGCATGTCCTTTTATCTGTTCGCTATATCCGGTTATTTGTTTATCGTTCCAGATACCTGCAGGTATTGAGTAAATTCCCCAATGAATAAACATCGAGTATTTTTGATTTTGCCACTCCTGAAGGTTATCGTTTTGTGACTTTGTTTGTTGCAAGTCAATTTGTGTTTTTGGACTATTGCAAGAATCGAACAGCATTAAAGCTAATGCCATTAATGGAAAAAACTTAAAGAAATATTTCATAGTGTAATGGATTAGGGGAGAGTCAAAAGTTTATTTAATGATTTATACGAACATGTTATAGATGATTCTGAATTGAATATCCTCGAATCATGTGGTATATTTCAATTTGTTAATTACCATACCTATTAATCATGGCATAGATGTCCAGACTGATGTATTTACCATCTTTGAATTCACAGTCAACCATTGTGCCTTCATGATTAAAATCAAGCTTGGCCAATGCGTTCTTACAGTTTGTATTTTTAGAATCTACATATCCTTCGATGCGATGCAGGTTTAGTTTTTCAAATCCATGCTCAACAATTCTCGGTAGCACTTCCCTCATGATATCTTTTCCCCAATAATCGGGTAGCAGCCATAGACCAATTTCAGCTTTTCTGTTGGCAGAAGATAAATCATTTAAACCACCGGCACCACAGAATGAATTATCATCTTTAGATGATATGGCCCACCAAATACCTTTATTTTCTCTTTCAAGACTTACAAACCAGTTAAGCTGCTCTTGCGTGGCTTGAAGAGTCTCGTAGCTAACTCCATAATATTTGATAACTTCAGGATTTGAGAGTCCTTTATAAACGTTTTCCAAATCATCCGCTTTAAACTGTCTTAGGATAAATCGTTTCGTTTCAATAGTTGGAAATTGATCAATCATGTTCAATAGTATTTAGAGTATTAATATCCTGTTGTAAATAGGTTTCTTGCACCTTTAATTCCACATTTTTGGTAATGATTATATACCTGGGCTGCTTGCTCTTCAATATCATGCCCGGTTTCGTTATTAAGCCAACCAGTTATAGCTGCGTTTAACGTATATGCTTCAGGTGCCATTAAGTGAGTAGTCCAAAGAATGGGATTAGCTTTGGTATTTGATAATTCTGGTGAAAAATATTCCTTACTATAACAAGCCAAAATGATTGCATCCTTTTGCATTATAGAGTTTTCAGAATAAGCAACATCAACATTAAAATCCATTAATCCATTATGCCCCACATAAGCCACCAGGTCAGCTCGACCTCCAATATGTATTACTTTATCCTTATAGGTCACACTATCTTTCAGGTTCTCATTGGATGCTAATAGGAAATCTTCGATACAACTTTTAATTTCTTCACCGTCATAAGCATCTGCAAGCATATAAACATTTTTTTTTTCTTTTTTAAACAGTTGTCGATCAAGAATATTTGCATTCTGTGTTTTTATGGAAGATACTAGTTCCCACTCCGATGTTTTATTTTTGAAGAATGACCTGACACCAAATGCCGCTCCCCAATATAAATTTGTATCCGGATTTTTACCATCGCCCAATGAAGAAGAAACAGGTACAATTCCTTGAAATTCATTGTCACACAAGGCAACATAAACATGGATTGTTTTCAGTTGTCCACAAATGGAACTACATAAGAGGTGCAAACATATTATTACAAGGGTTGGTTTCATTAATTTGCTAGTTGCAGTTATCTATTTTGGTTTTAAGAAGGTGACTGATAAAATATGCAACTAAAATAACCATTTATGCAGATAATGCAAGAAAAGGGAGGATTGATTTATAATGAGAAAAGAGCCTGTGAAACAAGGCTGAAAGTCAAAATGAATTGACTCGCTTTCTTTTTTCACAGGCTCTAAGATATATATTAACCCAAATTTATCAGAAATCATCTTCCATACCACCGCCATTACCGTTGTCTCTTTTCTTTTGTATGAAATTATTCAGGCGGTAACTTAAGGTGAACGATACCATTGGAGCTTTACGTATTTGTTCCTGGTATTGGTAAAAATCAGGGCCTTCGGTGATTGATACACGCTGAGAAGTACTAAATACATCACGCACCTGCACCACGGCTGATAGTTTGCGGTCAAACATATCCATACGAACAGCAGCATTCATGTAATAGTTTGCTTCCGTTTCACCCTGAGCTGTAACGGTTGGACTATCATAAGTACCATCGATTTGAAGCTTGATGTTTTTACGTAAAGCAAATGAGTTATTAAGACGGGAACTCCAGTTGAACGAAGAACGATCAGCAACCTCGTCGTAATTACTTTCAATGCGATAATCGAAGATATTACCCATTACATTCATTTCCCACCATTTGGCTACCGGTATATTAATCATGGTCTCAATACCCAACGAGTAATCTGTTCCAATATTATCGTAGGTGCGTAACCATACCTTCGGATCTTCTTCATATGGCTTTCGGATACCTTCTATTTTATCGTGTGTGATCCGGTAGTAGGCTTCGACTGAGAGTTGCATTTTGTCCCATTGTTTTAAATAGCCAACATCAAATGCATCGATGTATTCCGGTGCCAAATTCGGATTACCACGTCGCACATTGAATTGATCAACCCAGGTAACAAATGGTTCAAGATACCAACCACGGGGACGGTCAATACGACGCGAGTAGCTGGCCATTATCTGATTTTCCTTAGGTAGGTTATATGACAAGTGCAGAGTAGGGAAGAAGTCAAAACGATCTATGATATAGGTTTCGTCGGCACCACTCGAACTAACTGTACGGTCTGTATATTCTCCTCTTAAACCGGCCTGGTAACCAAGATCATTAATTTGACCTTTATAAACCGAATATAAGGCGTAGATGTTTCGATCCATAGTGGTGGTATTTCTGCTTTGAATATCTTCTACAAATCCACCTTCGTCTTTGTCCCACCGGAATAGTTCTGTTTCATCATCGCCCACCCCGGTGCGTCCCTGAAAACCGGCTTCAAAAACATTATTTTCACCTAACGGTTTTGTATAATCCAGACGTAGTTCCCATCGTTTATTTGGTCCAACTTCTGTTGTGCGTGTTCCATCTTGAATTTCTCCATCCTGAGAGAGGTAATTCTCTGAGAATTCATCCCCATCATACCCTCGATAGTTTAATTGAGCTGCAAATTCATGACCTTTTTGGGCAAATTTATGTGTATAATTGGCAGTTAAGGAATAATAAGTACCGCTTCGTTTCGATTCGTTGACACTATAATATTCGGCAATGGAGTCTTTGTCTAAATAGCGTTCGAAATAATTTAATTGCGATTCATGTGACATATTAAATTCTCCAACACGGGCGCTGAAACTTAAGTTATCGCGCTTGCTGATATCCCAATCAATTCCACCACGGAAACCGCCACCATAAAATCTGCGTTCATTATCACCATCCGCTTCAATAATCGCTCTGTCGCCGTCTATGTAGTTTTCCCGACTTGTAAAAGTTGTTCCAGGCCCAGGACGGTTGTTATAGTCAGCTCCAATATTGAAGTTAACATTTTTCTTGCGCCAGTTCAATAGAAAATCGCCACCATACATTCCATAGGTACCAGCTTTGGCATTTACAAGACCTTGCACACCAGGTGTTCTGTTTTTCTTGGTGATGATGTTGATAATACCACCAGTACCGTCGGGCTGATACTTGGCTGAAGGATTGGTTATAATCTCAATGTTTTCGATCGTTGATGCAGGTGTCTGACGCAGCACATCGCTTGGCTCCAATACTGTTGGTTTACCGTCCACCAAAACTGTAAAGCCAGTACTTCCTCTAAGGGATACATTACCTTCAATATCTACTCTGATTGAGGGAACATTCTCCAGTACTTCAACAGCTGATAAGGAGGCTGATGTCATTTGTTCTCCTACCGAAACCACTTTTTTATCAATATGAAACTCTACTGACTGACGATCTGCAATTACTTCCACTTCTTCCAATGATTGATTTTCTGATCCCAGAGTAATATTTCCGAGGTCAATCATATCACGGCCACCATCAACTACAATATCGTCGTAGCGTTTGTTTTCATAGCCTAAAAAGGAAACTACAACATAGAAGTTACCTTCCTTAAGTCCTTTAATCTTAAAATTACCATTGGCATCGCTGATGGTTCCTGTAATTACACTGTCGTCATCTGCGTTGTAAATGGCCACAGTTGCATACTCAACGGGTGTTTTTGACTTACCGTCATATATCTTGCCTTTAACAATGCCATCTTTTTCAGGAGAGTTAGCCAGTATAGAGGCCGAAAGAAGCATTACAAATAAGAGGGTTACAATCTTCACGTTCACTTATCTTTTAGGTTGTTTATTTAATAATCTGAATAATCAGACGATACCTTCATTGTTATCCTGCGCAATAAAAGAACAAAATGTCCTTAAAAAAGATTAGTGGATTGGAGCGCCATTGAGATAATACAAACTTGATTTGCCTGCCTTTTACTTTTGTATGAAATCATAAAATGCTGGTAATTATGCAGGTTTTATAAGTTGTTGAAACGAATTGTGCCGACTGATTATTGTATGGGTGAAAGTAGTTATCTTCGCATCCATATAGAGAATATTTAACATGTCATTAACAAAACAAGAGCTTGAACGCTATAAGCGTCATACGATATTACCCGAAATAGGAATTGAAGGGCAGGAAAAACTTAAAGCTGCATCCGTACTACTTGTTGGTACTGGTGGACTTGGATCGCCAATCGCCATGTATCTGGCAGCTTCGGGAGTTGGACATATCGGACTAATTGATTTCGATGTGGTGGATGCAAGTAACCTTCAACGTCAAATAATTCACAAGAATAGCCGGATTGGAGATGCCAAGACAGAATCGGCTGCAGAAACACTTAAGGAGATCAATCCTTTTGTAGAATTGAGCCTTTATAATGAGCCTTTAAGCAAAGAGAATGCATTGGAAATAATAAAGGAATATGATATTGTTTGTGATGGGACTGATAATTTTGCCACTCGCTATCTGGTTAACGATGCTTGTGTTCTGACAGGAACTGTAAATGTTTTTGGTTCAATCAGACAATTCGAAGGTCAGGTAAGTGTGTTTGGTACGTCAGATGGACCATGTTATCGTTGTTTATTTCCGGAACCTCCTGAGCCAGGAACTGTTCCTTCTTGTGCCGAAGCTGGTGTATTAGGTGTTTTGCCAGGTGTAATCGGTACTTTGCAAGCTACCGAAGTGATTAAACAAATAACAGAAATTGGAGAACCACTGGTTGGGCGTTTGCTTAATTATGATGCTCTTCAAATGCAGTTTGGAGAAGTTAAGTTTATGAAAGACTCAGACTGTCCCTGTTGTGGAGAAAATCCTAATATAACTGAGCTGATAGATTATGATACTTTCTGTGGAAGCAAATCTCTAACTCCTAATGAAGACAACATCAGTGCTGAAGAACTGAACAAATGGCTGCAGACTGACAACTTGCCGGTATTAATCGATGTTCGCGAACCAATCGAACTCCTTCAAGGGCTGATACCTGATTCTATTAACATTCCGATGCAGC